>JAQICC010000079.1 GCA_027858735.1 Salinivirgaceae bacterium | reverse complement strand
AAATTACATTCCTCGCATCATCATGCGTTCTGAAAACTTATCTGACGAAATTCCTGAGTTAATTATCACATTGCTTAAAACCATAGTGGTTGAATGGTTTTTCTGTACATTTTTCATTTCTGAGTTTGTGATTACATAAATACCAGCTATTGTCTCAACCTTTTTAATGGTGAGTATTTTAAGTAATTCAGCATCTTCATCGTAAAATTCTTTTTGTACCCCTACAAAAGTTGATTTATCAATCCAAGTAATGGTTTTAGAGTACATATAATCTTCGTCTTTCGACTTGCTTTCAACTACATAGCATAGTTTGCCATTTTTAGTTTCTTCTCGTAATAATTTGTGATTATCGGCATTTAACTTTCTATCACCAAGGTCATCGTACGTAAAATCAGAACCCATAAAATAGTCGCTCTTGCTATCGCTTGAAATCCGTTTCACTTTTTTTAATGCAGGCAAATATATCCATTGGTCATCAGCCACATCACCATCGTAGCTCCAATTCATAAATGATGTATTCTTTACATCGGCAGGCGATTGAAAAAACATGATGCTCTTTTCTGTATCACCCAAGTCTTTTGAGAATTGTTGTATTTTTCGCACCCTCGTTTGCCCACTTGAATTGGTAAGCGTCATTGTAAGGATCGAAGTTTGGTCATCTCCGGTTGCTCTGTTGTATGTTTTTTCTACAATTTGAGTTCCTGTCAATTGTGCATTTGCACTAAGTCCTACTACCATTAAAATCGTAGCTGACACTAATAATTTTAAATTTCTCATTTGTTTAATTTTTAATGGTTAAATTATTTAGTTCATTATACCACTTATTTACGCTTGAAATACAGATTGCTCGTATAAAGTAATACAAGCATTATAGTAAGTGTTCCTACAAAGCTTGTAAACATATTTAGCGAAACTAGCGCACCAAGTTCACGGTTTGGAGGAAATACAGAAAACAGTAACACTAAAAATCCTGCTATTACAACTACGGCATTAAATATGATGGCTTTACCCGAATGTGCCATAGTCAATTGTGCTACTTTAATTTTATCGTCAGATTTAGCTGCATTAGTACGGTATTGCTCTAAAAAATGAACAGCATAATCAATTCCTATACCTATAGCAATGCTTGAAAGTAGAGCTGTTGTTGTACTTAAAGGAATGTTTAAAAAGCCCATTATTCCAAAACTTATTGCTGCCGTAAGAATAATTGGCACAGCACTTATTAATCCTATCTTAATATTTTTGAACATTAGTGATAGCAGTACAATAATTATTAATAGCGATAGAATTAAACTTTTAATCTGACCTTCGAGTATTAAATCGGTAAACACAAGTCCTTTGTAACCGCTTCCTGCGTAATTCATTGATATTCCTAAATCCTTAAAGTTGCTTTCATAGCTCTGAATAATATCAAGTGCAGCATTTATTGATTTTGAATCATCTTTTTTAAGCTGAAATGTGACGTTTAACTTTTCGTAGTTATAATCTACCACCTTATTTAGGTTTTCGGGATCGCCCGACATTTCGTAGAGCAATAAATACTGCGCAATCATATTTTTGCTGTCGGGTATTGTATTAAATTCTTCTCTATCTGCATTCATTACCTTGTTCATTCTATTCATATAATCGGCAAGCGAAAAAGTATTTCCCACAACTTGAAGTTGTGTGTTCACGTCTTTTTGCATTTTGTCGACCAATTTTAGAACTACAGGCTCTTTAAAGACACCTTTTTTCCCATCAGAGTCAAGTATTAAATTTAAAGAGCTTGTCCCCCCAAAGTTTTCGTTAATAAATTTATCCGTAAGAACGATATCGCTATCCTTTTCGAATTTATCGAGGAAACTGGAATTGATCCATAATTTTTGCATTCCTACTATGGATACTACGATTATTAATGCAGCACCTATAATGGATACATATTTGTGTTTAATAACCGATGCAGCAAAAGCGTTTGCTAATTTTGAATGTGAATGCCCTTCTTTGTCTTCATCGTGTTTCACTGGTTTAGCTTTAGGTAAGCCAAAAATCATAATCCCGGCAGGTAAAAAAACCAATGAAAAAACCATTGCCATTAATACACCAAACGCAGTGAAAATACCAAAATATTTAACTGGGTAAACTTCTGATGTAAGTAAGGAAATAAACCCAACAGCAGTAGTAATGGATGTCATGGCAACGGGTTTCCACAGATGCTTAATCATATCTTTTGTTGCCTCTAACTTTGTGGCAGTAGGATGGTGGTCAACAAAAGTATGCAGGTGGCTATATAAATGTATTCCGTCGGCAACTCCAATGGCAATTAGCATTACAGGTATCATTGTTGACACGGCATATATTGGAATACCAACACTTGCCATTAAACCAAAAGCCCAAATTGTAGAAAGAAAGACGACTCCAAGCGTAATTAATGTTCCTTTTATACTCCTCAAGGTTAAGAACAAAACTACGAGGATAACTAAGATAACAATCGGAACCATTTTTTTCATATCAGCTGGTCCTAAAAGTGCCATTTCACCTTCTACAATAGGTCGTCCTGCAACATGTATCTTTATGTCTTCTGTTTCTGATAGTTTTGCCGATTCTAAAATTTCATCGTAAAATTCCGGAGTAAACACACCATCACCAATTTCTGCAATGATTACCGTTACCTGTTCGTTCTCAGAAACCAAACGTCCGAATACCATTTCATTTTTGCGTACGCTTTCTTTTAGTTCCGATAATTTTTCTTTGGTTTTAGGAACACTTTTAAAAAAGCGTTTCACATCCATGCCGTCTTCTGTTCCAACAATATTATCAGCATTGTAAAGCGATGTTACATTGTCTTTTTCAATCTCATCAAAATCCTGAAAGCGTTTGGTTAATTGCTTGAGTGTATCTAATGTTTCAGTATTATAAATGCCATTCTTATTTTCAACGGCTATAATAATTCCATCATTAATACCAAACCAGCTTTCAGCCTTATCGCTATAAATAAATGCCGGATGGTCTTGTGGCATGTATTTATCCAGATTGGTTTCCATAGTAGTATTCTCTTTCATTTCGAAAATGAAGAATACTGAAATTGCCACAATGATTATCATTGATAACCATTTGTATTTGAGTAATCTGTTCAAGATATTTTCCATAGCGTTTTCATTTATAGTTAATACTAACTAACTAAAGTTAACTAAAAAAAAGGCGATTTTCACCATCGCGTATTGTGTTTATAATAATTTAGTTTGCGTTGTTGGCTTTGGTGCTTTTACAACAAGTACCCTTACAATTTCCGTCGAATTATTTGCGAAATAATGCGTTAAGTCTTTTGGGCTTTCAACCAAGCAATCTTTACCAACTGTTTGTTTATCATCACCAATATAAATATCGGGCGAACCTTCTAAAACATAGAAAAAGACATCCACAGGTGTTTTGTGTGGCTTTAAACTTTCGCCCGGCTTTAATTCTATATGCACTACTTGTGCGCTATCGGCATTGTACAATTCACGTGCATCAATTTTATGCGGTGTTTCTTTAATACTCGTCTCAGACACTTTTACTACTTTCATAATATATTTATTTAACTGTTAATATTTTAAATGACTTTAGAAGTTTTTTGCCTTCCAGCTTTAAACTAAAACTTTGGTTATTTAAATCCCAACGCTTCACCAATAAACGTAATGAACCCATAAATATCAGAGCTAAACTACTTTTGTCAATATCATTTCTAACATTACCCTCAATCTGACCTTTATCAATTATATTTTCAATATTTAGCTGCTGAATATTTTGTATTTCAATTATCTTCTCTTTTAGAATCGCTTCATTTTTAAAAATTTCTTCAGAAAATATTACTGAAATTATTGAGGGCTGTTCTGTAAATATTTCGAACATCTTAGAGAACATAAAATCAATTTTACCTAATGCTGAATCTGTGTTATTAACAAGCATTTCAGACATCATTTCACTCATTTCCTTAAAGTTATTCAAGATATTTATTAATATATCTATTTTGCTTTCGTAGTGTCGATAAATTGCGGGTTCAGAAATACCTATTTCTTTTGATAAATTCTTTATGGTAAATCCCTGAATTCCCTTATTTGCAATTAAATTCATTGCGACTTCAATTATTTGAGCTTGTCTTTCTGTTTGCATAATACAATATTTATAGTGCAAAGTTAGTTAATATTCACTAACCTGCAAATTTTTTGTATTGTTTTGAAAATATTTTTATTAATAATACTAGCTTATTTTATTTGTGGATTAAAAGAAAGATGGTCAATTAAGTAATAATCGACAGTAAAAAAATCTCCCGACTACATAAAGTAATCGGGAGTTTTTTTAGTGCCCAGAACAAGACTCGAACTTGCACGCCCTTGCGAGCATTGGCCCCTCAAGCCAAATTGTCTACCAATTTCCTAATGATTTTTCTGATTCAATTGACTATTAAATCTTCCTTCTTTTTCAATAAATCAAGCACTTTCCTATTCAAATCATCAACCAATTCATTGTCATAATCAAAATAGGTATCGGTTACGGTTGAAGTGCCATGCCCTAGAGCTTGAGCAATAAGAGGCTTTCCTGCACCAATAGGTTTTTTTGCAGCCGAACCTGCCCAAGAGTGACGAGCATGATACATAATTAATTCAGGAACTCCCACCTTTTTACCGATTGGTTTTAAAGCTCTATTGATAGCCTGTTGCAATGTTTCCGAACCTTTATAGCGTTCTTGGTATATTAGAAATTTTTCTCTTCCTTTCCTCCGTTCAAATATTTCCTTTGCTTCAGGTTCGACTTTGATAGAATAAGGTTTGGATGTTTTGTTCCGGTTATATTCGATTCTTCCTTCAATAATTGAGGATATATCATAGATGTCGGAGTTATTCATCCCGATTAAGTAAAACGAAAGCATGAAGAAATCTTGTGCTAAAGCTTCAAGTTCGTTTTCCGGTTCAACATCACGAATAGCTCTTATGGTAGCAATAGGTAGTCTCAGGTTACGAGCCTGAATTTTTTCTATCTTAAACTTTCTAAATGGATAGCTATTTTGAGGAACTAATTCATCAACATCAATCGCTTGATTAAAAACAATTTTAATGACGGACAAGGTTAAGCTTGTAGTGGATTGTGCAACTTCCGCCTGTCTCCATCTCTTAAATCGGCTTAACCAAGCAGTTGTAATCTCATCAAAATACAGTTTATTACCTTCACCAACGTATCGTTTTACAGCCTTTAAAGCTGCGGTATAGGTGTGTTGAGTATGAGGATTGCTTAGGAATGAAATGTAATCAGTAAAATATTGCAAGAAGTCAACCCTTTCACCATTTTGGGCATCTTGCTTAATTGCAGCACCTTTCTTATGGTCACCCTCAATGCTACCATAGTTCTTGATGAAATCCGAAATATCGGAAACTTTCATACAATCAAGCTTCCTCGAATTCTTCAAAAACTCAATACACTGCCAAGCTTTACTTAATTCATCGTTGAGATAGTTATTAATTAAACGGAGGTTGTCATGTTGGGGACATCCCTTTTTTACTCTATCCTTGGCATCTTTATCCCAAAAATCAGAATCGACTGATTTGTTCAATGATATTTCTGTGTTTTTACCTTTGTGAGAAAGACCAAGAACAATGGTATTTGTTTTATCCGCATTCTTCCCTCTTCGTAACATTAATTTTGCAGTCGCCATATTAATTCAATTTAAGTTTAACAATCATTTTTAATTTCAATGATTGAGTTAAAACTTGTCCTTGGTTTAATCACAAAAGTAATATTACAGGGCAAAAATCCAACGCATTTTTAACGCATTTTTATACTTCAAAAAGGGCTTTTTTGCCCCAAATGGGTATTTTGTCGAAATTGGCGTAATAAGTTTTATTACGATGCAAGAATTTAATAATCAGTTAATTGATTGATTTTAAACGAGTGATGTTTGGAGAATAATTTTAGTCGTTTTTTATATCACGGCTATTATTTTTATACATTGTTACCGCCTGTTGATTTTACGAAATAGCTTAAAATTGCAATTATAAAAGGAATTGTTAATCCAATCCAGTATTTCCAATCTTTCTTTAAAGGTATCGCAAGGAAACCTATGAGAATTGTTAACTGAGAAGCCGATTTGAATAATAAATAATTAGGATGAAGCTTAAAACTATCTATCGCAAATAAATAATCAAAAGACCATAGAAATCCAGAAGTAATCAAAATACATATTAAATATATTAACCAGCTAATCGTTTTCTTATATCCATTCACATTTGGCTCAATTTTATCCTCAATTATAGTTTGCTTCTCAGGTTTCATCTTTGAATAAACCTCAGTGACCACAGATTTTATAGATTCGTAAAACTTAGCATCCTCTTCTTTTTTAATTCTCGACAACTCAGAAAGTCTATTTACAAATTCTTCAGGATTCTTATTGGCTAAAGCATTTAAGTCATCGAAGCCTCCAAGTGAATTCTCCGCAATCTTGATTGTAGCTCTTACACAGTCATTGTCATCAATATTATCTTTGGCATAAGTACTTAAATTATCATCAAATTCTTTTAAAACCCTTGCTTTTGGTAAAGATTCACTAATTGTTGATGATATCAATCTGTTTAAACCTAAGGATGATAAATCTGCACCATTAATCTCTTTTTGAATTGCAGGATTACTGAGCCAAAGAATATTTACTAAGGTATCAGAACGAATTACAGCAGGATACCCAAATCTTTGCTGATATTTGATTGGGCTCTTAGTATTTGAAACAAACCAGCATTTTGAGTTTAAAAAGTCACTTACTTGTTTTCCTCTTTTTTCAAGAACATATACTTCTGCGGTTGTGTCATGTAATGCGGAATAATCAGAACCTCTAATTCTCTTATAAAATGAGTATCTTTTTGAGTATTGGAATTTCGCTTTATTCCGATATGCCGTATCATTTCCAACAATGTATATTTTATAATCTTCTTGTAATATTTGTTCGAGTTTGCCCGATAAGGTTTGGAGTTTCGTTTTTCCCCAACCGTTCCTATCACATGCACTAAATATACTTTCAGGGTCTAGTTGTTTTTGAGCAAATGTTGAGCTTAGATTTTCAGCTGACCTATCAATTAAGGCTCTAGTTTCCTCAATTGTAAAAGGAAGAATACTTAGTTTAAATCCGAACTTAGAACTTAATTCATAAATCTTCCTACATGTATGAGTTGATTCTGCAGAGTTTAAATCTAAAAGTCCCAGAATAAAATTCGTATCAAGTAAAAACTCAAGCTTTACATCTAAATCTGTGATTTCTAACTCTAAATAGCTTGTAATTAGAGACCCCATATATAATTTCTTAAGTATCGGGTATATCTTCTCATCTTTTCTAAAACTATTGAAGAAGCGGGCTTGATGAATGAATTCTTTATCAAATCCATTTGTATCTCTTTTTGCAAAATATTTAGATAGGCGACTCTTTTGCTGGTCAATAAATTCAAGAAGAGTTGTCTTTGCTTTAACCCCTGCAGATTTTAAAAATTCTTCAAATAATTTCTCAACAACCTGAATGTTTGCTGTTTCTTCATCAATTAACTCATCAAAATCATCGAAGATGTAATTTTTCATTAAAAATGAGCCATCAGCATGTATTGAAAACACATTAGATTCATTTTCTTCATTCACTTGTGAAGCTATTTCATGCAATAAAGTACTTAGGAGAGGTATTGGTATATCCAGTCCAAATGAGTTGTCAACGTAATGTTTTATTTCTAATATTGATTTTCCATCTTTTAATCCGTCATTATTCATGCGGCATAATCCTACTTTAATCAACGGTATAAATATGTCATTGAAATTCTTAATAGATGAAGAATTATCATTTATCTGTGCTAAAAAAGAAAAAGTAACTAATCTATTATTCATATTTTTAGTTTTATGTAGGAACGTTCATTTCAATTGGCGGTAACGATTGGCATAGACCCAGTACGGATTTGATTACTTTAATGTTTCTTGTTTGCTCCATAGCGGAATAAATTTTCATTGCAATTTAACAAATTTATCCACTAACTAAAATTTATTTCAGCGGGCTTGCAATTGCGAGTGCAGATTCGGCTTAATCATTGCCCGTATTGGGTTTTATGCCGTGTTGTATTTTTTTTTTACCGAACCGAATGCCGCCATGAAAACCTTGTGCTACTGGAATTCGTGTCGCTAAATTGAAAAACCGTATAGGCGTTAGTACCGAACTATCCGGATTGGGTGCGTTGGCAAAAAAAACGGCGGTTTACAGGTTGTAAATACAAATTAATAGTCGATTAACACTTTTAGGCAGACTGCTACATTAACAAACCGCCGTTAGCCGTTAGCGTTGGCCGGAGAGCGGATGTAGTGGGCGGGGAAGCCGTGAGGGGGGCTCCATCAGCATACAAATTGAACGCCCCAAAACCGAAAGCACAACATTTAATTACTTGGTAAAAGTTAATGGATATGTTAACAGTAAGAGGCCGTGCGCA
>JAQICC010000411.1 GCA_027858735.1 Salinivirgaceae bacterium | reverse complement strand
TTGAAATAAATGCACTTGGAAACTTTTTTAAAAATTAAATTTCTATCTAATATGTTTTTCAGTTTGATAATCAGCATGTTTATTGCTTTTTGAAAAAGTTTATGAATTAATCAGGTTAGCTTTGCCTTTTAAATTCAGCTAGAACAATTGCATTGGCTATTCCAACATTCAGCGACTCCATAAATTGTGAACCGGTTGTATAATTGGGAATTTTGATTTTATAATCTATCAATTTCTCAATGGGGGCTGAAATGCCTTTTGATTCATTGCCTAAAATAATCAAAGCATTTTGGTTTAATTTGGTATGGTAAATATTATCGCCGTTTAACAAGGTGCCATATATGCCTAGACCAGAATGCTTGGCGTTATTTATGGTTATTGGTAAATCGCAATAAATCAACTTTGTTCTGAAAATGGCACCCATTGTTGCCTGTACCACCTTGGGCGCAAAAGCATCAGCCGTTTCCATTGAGCAATAAATTCGATCAACACCAAACCAATTGGCAGTTCTTATTATGGTGCCAAGGTTTCCCGGATCTTGAATATTATCAAGAACTAGGTTTAGTCCGGTAAAATTATTTGATGATTCAACTTTTGGCAAATCCACAATTGCGAGTGCTTGATTCGGTGTTTTTAAAAAGCTAATTTTTTTTAATTCCGATTCGCTTACTTCAATAGGATTAATTTTCGTTATTTGTTTTATGCGAGAATAAAATTCAGGGGTGCAAAACAATTCTTTGGTAGCAAAATTACTTTCAAGTAATTCAATAACCATTTTTTCACCTTCAACAACAAAGCAGTTATTTTTAATGCGATGTTTTTTAGATTCAAGGCTTTTTATAAATTTTATTTTATTCTTTGTAAGCATATACTGTTTTTTATTTCACGAAACTACTATGTTTGCAGTAGTATACTAAATTTTTATATTAAATGGATAATGCCAATATATAACCAAAGAGCGTTTTAGAGGTGAAACTTACATAAGCCGGATTTTAATCAGCAATCGCTATAAAAACACCAATATTAAAGCAATAAAGGCTTCATAATTTTTAAAAAGTATTTTATTTTATGTTTTGTAAACAAATCTTGGCACAATTTTGCTAAAGAATAGTTCTGATCTTTATATTTGTGCAAACTTCGTAAAAAATAAATATATACAAGTCGAAATTTATATTTGATTTTGAGATATATGTTTTAATGAACTATTTAAATCTTCAGAAAATTAAAAAGCTAAATAAAAATATAATAGTAAAAGGAATCAGATTATTGATGCTTTTTTTCGTCTTTATTCAATTGGTGGGTTGTAAGCCAACCCGTTGGATTGAAAAGGGTGATTACCTTTTACAGAAAAATACCATTGAAATTGATAATAAATCTATTGGCAAAAAAGAACTGGAATCTTTTTATCGACAAGAACCTAATCGTAGATTTTTATTGTTATTCAAAGTTCATTTGGCAGCCTATAACTTTTCAAAATTTGGAAAAGACCGAAAATGGAAAAGCTGGATTCAACGAGTAATAGGAGAAGAACCGGCTGTTTTCGATTCTGTTTTAGTGGAACGAACCAAGAATCAGTTTGAAAAATATTTAAAGAATGAAGCCTTTTATAATGCCGAGGTAGAATATAAGTTATCGCGAAAGCGAAAAAGGGCTTGGGTTAATTATTACATAGAAACAGGGGAACCGATATTAATTAAAGACATTAATTATCAAATTGAAGATTCAACTTTAGTTGATATGGTTTTTAGTGATACTGCAAATTCTTTTCTCGAAAATTCAAGTAGAATGACCATAAAATCACTTGAAGCAGAGCGAAATAGGATAGTGACGCAATTGCGTGATAGTGGTTATTTTGAATTTAATCCGGAATATATTAGGTACAAAATCGATACGCTATTTAATGTTGCCCATATTACCTTAATTTTAAGTGAAGTTTTAAAGCAAGACTCTCTACTTAACATTACAGAGCATCCACATAAAAAGTTTTGGATAAATGAGGTGTTTTTTTTACCCGATTTCGATTCTCAGAAAGCCATTCGGAATAAGGGCAGTTATTTTCAAACATTCGACACTACATATCAAAATGGATATGGGTTTGTTTTTCCGGGTAAACCGAATATAAGACCTAAGGTAATTTTAAAAGCAAATACCATTAAGCAAGGTGACCAGTACAATTTTACCAAAGTTAACAGCACTTCAAGATATTTGAATTCGTTAAAATTATTTAGGTTAAGCAACTTTAATTTTTATCGTGAACCCAACAATGATTCACTAATAAATTGTATGGTACAATTAACCCCTTCAGTATATCAGAATTATTCAGTAAATTTTGAAACAACAAAAAACGATGCAAACATTGGTGTTGGGGGTAATGTAAATTATCAACATAAAAATTTATTTCGTGGCGCTGAAATTTTAAATATTAAAATTTCTGGTTCTTTCCAGCGTCAAATTGAAACGCCTGAAACCGAGGCTTTTAATATTTATGAATACGGTACCGAAGCTAGTTTAGAAACTCCATCCTTTATTTTGCCATTAAAATTAGATAGATTTTATAAAAAATTTAATCCTAAAACCAGTTTCTCTATTTCGTATAATTATAAGGAAAACCCTTATTTTATCCGCACCTTTTCAAATGGGAATATGGGTTATAATTGGAAAGGAAATAAATCAATCCGTCATTTTGTGAGTCCCATTGATATTGGTTATGTATATGTTACTATTCTTAGTCAGGAGTATTATAATGAATTTATAAAGGGTAAATATCTTGAAAATAACTTTAGAGATTATTTAATAGCTGGCGCTAATTACAGTATGTTCTATCAAAATAAAGCAAAAAAAGCATTTCGTAGCTTTCATTATTTTCGATGGAATGTGGGAACTGCTGGAAATCTATTGCATTTCACACATGATAAACTTGGTTTAAAACAAAAAGAGGATGATGGTTATTATTCAATGATTGATTTGCAG
>JAQICC010000402.1 GCA_027858735.1 Salinivirgaceae bacterium | reverse complement strand
ATTGAGTTTAGTTTTTTGTATGATTGAAAAACAAAATTAGTAACTTTTTGATTATTATAAAAGTGGCGAGTTATTAAGGAAATGCTATTATAAAAATGGTAAAATTGAAGGTTACTTATTTGTATATTATAAAAATGGGAACACTAAATCAATAACAAACTATATTAATGGAATAAGAGAACATGCATATGAGGAGTTTTTTCCTGATGGAAGTCTAGTTCAGAAAGGACAATTTTTAAACGGTTATAAAAATGGACTGTGGAAAGCATGCTATCCCAGTGGAGAAGTTTTTTCAGAAGGAGAGTTTAAAAATAATTTGTATAGTGGAGAATGGGTGGTTTATTTTGAAAGTGGCCAAATAAAACAGAGAGGAAGATATTTAAATGGTAAATCAATTGGAAAATGGTCTTTTTATCATCCCAATGGCAATGTGTGGAAACGAGGGAGTTATGTAAATGATTTGCAAGAAGGGATGTGGCTGTATTACCATGAATTTGGGATTTTAGAAAATGTTCTTTTTTATGAACATGGCTTAATGAAAAATTTTGGGGTGATAAAGCAAATTGATGGCTGGGAAAAGGTATTTATTAAAAATGGAGAGGTTTTTCCTTTGTATCCCAAAGAAGAAATTATTGAAGAGTAATCAAAAAGTTACTAATTTTGTTTTTCAATCATACAAAAAACTAAACTCAATAATATCTATTTTAAATAAAAAAATTACTGCAAATATGAAGTAGTTTTTAGTAAGTGATTCAGTTGGGTCTCGAACCTGCTTGCCACTTGTTATATTTCAGAGAATGACTTCTGGGTCTAAGGCATGTGTACCCTTTATAATTTAGTTTTTTTCCGTAGCTTGCTATATAAGGGGTTTCGATAATTGCACAAAAGCTGTTTGTATTGTTTGAGAATTAATTGTAATTTGTGTATTTCTCAATAGCTTACACAAAAGTTGTCTTGTATTGAAATGACTAAGCAAAATGTAGCATTATATATGAAAATGTCATGTAGTGAAAGTTTTAAACTGAAAATATTATCCGAACTTAAGAGTTGTAATGAAATAAGATGACTATAAAGGGCTTAGGTATTTTCGTTCCTTACAAAGTGAAAAATTTGCGCATAGCCTTGTTAAACAATGATTTTTAATGCAGGCAGGGACTAAAAGAATACGCCCAACTGGTTATGTTATTTCGTTACAAATCCTTAGTATCAGAAAATATAGAAAAAGAGAAATTGGTCGTATCTACGGAGTCCACAATAGTACAATGAACGATTGATGCAGTAATATGACCGTAGGGATTAAATGAATACTACCTAAGTTGAGCGATTCGAACAAAGTGAAGAGGCGCTTTACTTAGGTATACCCCTCCCGACCTCCGGTACGGGACAGGCTGACCTAGGAATTGTTGGTTTTCACATTTTGAGTAGCCTGCCCCGATTATTTCGGGGAAACGAAAAGTATGAAAACCTTACAAGACCTCAGACGATTGAGCAGATTTGCGATAGCGAATCGCTCAATTTGGGTTGAACTTATTGTGCCCCGATTTATTTAGGGTATTTTTTTATACTTTAGCCTTGCAAAAAATTATAACATGAAAACAAATAACGACTTAAATATTATATTAAAATTTGCATTTTACGCATCTCTTTCATTAACACTATTGACTCTCGTTACATTTGGATTTGCCATGATAGCCATACCTCCAGCTGGGCCATATTGCCCCAGTGATTGTATGAGTTATCCATTTCTTGATATTCTTTCATATTACCCAAGAGATTACTACTGGATGTATCTGGCTATTTTTCAATTATTTGCATATATAATATTTATTGTTTCAAATCATTTTATTGCCCCTTTTGAAAAAAAATTATTTAGCTTTATAAGTATTGTTTTTGCACTAATTTCAACTACTGTTTTACTGATTGCTTATTTTACTCAATTTTCAACAGTTCCAATTAGTATGATGACTGGTGAAACAGAAGGAATTGCTTTAATTACGCAATATAATGGACACGGAATATTCATTGCTATGGAAGAATTAGGCTATATTACCATGAGTATATCGTTCTTGTTTTTAGCCCCAGCCTTTTCAAAAAAAAACAGCTTAGAAAAGTCTATTCGTTGGATACTACTCATACCATTTTTACTAACGGTTCTTTCATTTGTTTTATATTCCATTAAATACGGTATTGAAAGAAACTATCGTTTCGAAGTTGCTACAATTACAATAAACTGGTTAGTGACCATAACTATAGGGATTTTAATAAGTATTTACATTAAACATAGAATGAACATTATAAAATAAAAAGTGCCACAGCTGTCGCACAATAAGAATCTCATTGAACAAAAATTACCTTTAAAACAATAACTGTATTACCACACCGTTTATTTGAACACCCTTAAAACACGAATTCAAACCATGGCAAACTCATATAATTTCAGCACCATCAATGGAGAAAATCTTTACAATGGAGCTTTTCAAGCTAATAAGAAAGGTCCTGAACCTGAAAACGAATCTCTAATATTTGCATTTTCGAATGCTGATATATTGCTGTATGACAATCACATTCCTACATATAGCCACATAAGAAAAACTAATACTGAATTAACAAACATTAAATATATAGGGAGTATAAATGCTAAAGCTTGCTATATTGCTGAAACAGATTTGAACGATAATATTATTGCCCCCCTGTCATTCATTGGTTTGCGACAGACATATACGCATTTAAAAGAAGATTGCTTAAAAGCGGCCATTTATGGTTTTCATGTACTTACTTGGGATAGAAAAACAAAATTTTGCGGTGCATGCGGCACAAATACAGAAGAACCCGATTCGGCCGATTGGGTTAAAATTTGCCCAAATTGTAATGAAAGCTTTTTTCCTAAAATATCGCCCGCAATAATTGTAGCCATTACACATAAAGGAAAGCTACTTATGGCACGTCATAAAGGTCCAATAAGTCACATTTACACAATACTGGCTGGTTTTGTTAACCCAGGCGAATCATTAGAGGAATGCATTCACCGTGAGGTTTTTGAGGAGGCTGGTATAAAAATAAAAAACACCATTTACTTTGGGAGCCAACCCTGGCCTTTCCCCGATTCATTAATGGTTGGCTTTAAAGCAGAATATGTTAGTGGTGAATTAACACCCGACAATGATGAAATTTTGGATCTAAAATGGTTTGCTCCTAAAGAAATTCCAGAATGGCCTAACCGATCGAGTATTTCAAGAGCATTAATTGATGATTTTATTAATTCTTAATATAACATCAGGAAACATTACTAATGAGCTAAAAACCTTATTTTTTGGGTTCTACTACCATCTTTATAATAAACTATATAAATCATAAACACGCAAAACAAAACAGCATGACTTATTGTATCTAAACCTCATATTAACTAGATCATAATTAAATATAAAATACATCACAAAGCCTTTAAATAAAAGAAAAATAATTTACTTTTGTTATCCCCAATATCCTATAATTATTAATATTTTAGATTAAATAGCATGAGAAAAATTGTTTCAAAACTGATTCTTTTATCCATCCTATCATTATTTTTAGGATTAGCTACCATAGCTCAAAACGCAAGTCGCGAATATGTTGGTTATAAGCAGAATATAGGCGAAATTATTGTAAATGTTTCCGATGGCCACTACAAAATAATAGAATTTAATAAAAAGGCTTTTCAAGTAACATTTTACCCTGAAAACCACGAAGTAAAAAACTTTTCATATGCAGTTGCCACAACTCCCGAAAAACCCAGTTTCCTAATTAAGGATGAATCCAATACGCTTAAAATAGAATCGAAAGAATTAAAGGTTTACATCACTAAAAAGCCATTCAATATTAGCTTTTACCGCTATGCCGATTTGTTATTTTCTGAAAACGAAGGCTATTCTTTAAGCGATTCAACTCAAAAAATGAACTTCAAAATTGAAGATAGCGAAGTTCTTTATGGTGGTGGAGCTCGTGTTCTGGGAATGAACCGCAGAGGATACGATCTTGAAATGTATAACAAAGCTCATTATGGTTATACCACCCATTCTGAATTAATGAATTTTACCTTACCTATGTATATTTCTTCAAAAAAATATGCGGTATTATTCGACAATGCCTCAATTGGGCACCTAGATTTAGATAGCAAAAAAAACAATACGATTGAATACGAAACCGTAAGCGGTACCATGAATTACTTTGTTATTTGTGGTCGCGATTGGTTCGATTTAAATGATCAAATAACAAAATTAACAGGTCGTCAGCCCCTGCCTCCACGTTGGGCATTTGGTAATTTTAGCAGTAGGTTTGGTTACCACAGCCAGAAAGAAGTTGAAAATACTATCGACTTATTTTTTAAGAATAACATTCCGGTTGAAGCTGCTATTATTGATATTTACTGGTTTGGAAAAGAAATTATGGGCACTATGGGAAATTTAGAATGGGATAAAGACCGCTTTCCTGATCCGGGAGCCATGATTGCCAAACTGAACAAACAAGGTGTAAAAACCATTTTAGTAACTGAACCTTTTATATTAACTACATCGAGCAAATGGCAAGATGCTGTAGACAATAAAGTATTGGGAACCGATAGTGTTGGAAACCCTTACACCTATGACTTTTATTTTGGCAATACCGGTTTAGTAGACATTTTTAAACCAGAAGCTAAAGAATGGTTTTGGGAATTTTACAAAGACCTTACTACCCAAGGAATTGGTGGTTGGTGGGGCGATTTAGGTGAGCCTGAAGTGCATCCTACCGGATTACAGCATGTAAACGGATCGGCTGATGAAGTTCATAATGCTTACGGCCATGAATGGGCAAAAATGGTTTTTGAAGGTTACAAAAAAGATTTCCCTACCCAGCGTCCTTTTATTTTAATGCGTGCAGGCTTTGCAGGTTCGCAACGTTATGGCATGATTCCCTGGACTGGCGATGTAAGTCAAAGTTGGGGTGGATTAGTTCCTCAACCCGAAATAGCTCTACAAATGGGCATGCAAGGCTTGGCCTATATGCATAGCGATTTGGGTGGCTTTGCCGTTGCCGATACCACCAAACCTATTGACAACGAACTGTATACTCGCTGGTTGCAATATGGTGTGTTTCAACCTATTTATCGTCCGCATGCACAGGAGCAAATACCTGCCGAACCTGTATATCAGATTGAAACTACAAAGGCTCATGCGAAAACTGCCATTGAACTGCGCTACAAAATGCTACCTTACATTTACTCTTTAGCCTTTGAAAATAACCAAACAGGTAAACCACTTATGTACCCTTTATTCTACGTTGAGCCTAAAAATGGCGATCTATTAACTTACGATGAAGCTTATATGTGGGGCGATGCTTTCTTGGTATCACCTGTGAAAGAGCAAGGAAAAAAATCACAAAAAGTATATCTACCAAAGGGGAATGGCTGGACAAACTTTTACACCAACAAAATACACGAGGGTGGACAAGAAATAGAAACACCACTTACCATGGATAACATTCCTGTTTTTGTAAAAGGTGGTGAATTTTTACCTCTGTTAACTGAGGCCAAACAAACAAAAAACTATAGCATTGCTAATTTTGACATGCACTTTTATGCAGATCAAAAAGTTCGTAGCAGTACTTACACCTTATATAACGACGACGGTAATACACCCAATGCGTATGAGAAAGGCATGTATGAAGTTTTAAATTTTGAAGCGAAAAACAGCGAAAAACTTCTTACCATAAAGGCCCTCCGATCAAATGGCAAAAAATTTACAAAAACGGAAGATAATTTAATCACATTTATTATTCACAACCTTAACAAAAAGCCTAAAAAGGTAATGGTAAATGGTAAGAAATATCCTGACAAGGTAATTTACGAAGAGGTGAATAAAACGGCTACCTTTACTACTATTATAAGGAAATACGAAAAGATTATTGAGTTACGTTATTAAAATAAAATCACCCCGAAGCAGGGTGACTTTTCATTAAGCAGAGTGCCATGTTAACGTACAATTGTCCAAGTTGTATAGGTACAAGTTTTCATTATTAACCCAGTGCTTTACACTCGGTTAATAAATATTGCCCTTTCTGATTTTTTTTTGAAATGATATTCCCGCCGCAAGCGGATGAAGTATCATTTTAGGAATTATTTTTTATTTCGCCACAAGTAGCGGGGAATAAAACCCCAAGAGATCCTTCGACTACACTCAGAATCCCCGCCTGTCCGGCCGGCAGGAGTTCGACTAATTAATTTTGTTTCACAAAATCAAAGTCTCACTAATTTAATTTTAAAGAATAGGCTAAAAAACTTTGTGGAACAAATTCTACCTAACTACTTTATAACAAATTGTTGATTGCTCATCAACCAAGTAAATAAGTAGAATATCAGAATTTAGATTGACCGTTTCAATTACATCATTTTTATAAAAAACACTAGTTTTTGAGTAAAGAGTTTGTCCCAAGGTATTGTATATTTTAATACTAAGATCTTGTGGTTGTGAAAGATTTGAACTTATAATTAATTCATTTTGGGAATAGCTGATTTTATAATTATCGGCAAAAGTTCTTGAAAAATTAGCAGAGATCAATATGTCAAATTCAAGATCGTCAACAAGGTAATTTTCAGGAGTTAATTCAATTGGTAATCCTGAATTGTCAAGGTTCGGATATTCCGGATAGATAATATATTCACCATAAGGGATTTGGCTAAACTCGAATTTACCTGTATTACTAGTGAGGGAATATGTTAAAGGATTTTGGTTTTTTCCGGCTAAAATTATAGGAATACCCTTTGGAGCATTTAATAATTTACCACTTATAGTTCCAATTCCCGATATATTTAAAAGCGTAGGATTTAAATATAAATCGATATCAAAAATATTAGTTTCGATAGATATTACATCAGATTTCTGCCATTTGTATGCATTTACAAAGTAGGTTGGAAAACTGTTTTCTCCTTCCTCTTCAGGTAAAGCATAAAATAAATAATCTCCCGAAATAAGTTCGTTAAATTCAAAATCATTATTATTCATTAAAGCATAGTCAATAACAAAATACTTATTATTTATTTTTTGAAAGGCAATTACTTTCCAGCTACCAAACAAACTGTTGAAAGTATTTAACTTGCCAAATAACGAATGTCGTACTGCAGGAATAATTTGTTTACAAATACTACTATTGCAACCATACCTTGTTGTAATAAAAAGACAAGCATCGGTGTTTGAAGTAATAGTATTATATATATGCTCAGGATCCTTCTCAGAAATAAAGGTTTCATCTCCAAAAGTCCATGACCAGTTTATTATTTCATCATCCGTTTCTGTTTTATCAAAGAACTCAACCCGAACATCTTCTGAACCTGTAAGAGCAAAATCTTCAAACGTAAAATCAGTCTTGCATGCGGGAATAAAAGATGCGTTGGTTTTGTCATCTAAAATAATCTTTCCTAATAACGATGGATTGTCCCATACATTATCATTTAGATCACTCCACGAAATTCTATGTTTCCTTTCACCATACCCTTTGTCATTATCGGATAGAGCCACTTCAAAGCCAATGGTATCTATATAAAATAAATCATTATTGCCACTTAGATTTTCCAAATCAAACTTTAGCTCAACAAACCATCCTGCTTCAGTTTTATTCTTATCAATGCCGTCAATATAGTTATGCTCCCCTAAGGATATCGAATTTATACCTACCCTACCATTGTAGTCATTACTTTCTGGATATAAAGTAAAATAATAATTCGCTTGGTTATTATGAGGAAAATCATCGCCAAATAAATCCAAATAAACGGTTAAATGGTCTGCATTCCATAGGGCATCAAGTGGAATTAAATCATAGCTCGTTACATAATCATCTTTAACATTAATCAATATAAAAAGCTCATGATTAATTGGATTATAAACTGCTTTCCAATATCCCGAAAGATCCTCATTACCAGGATTTAGCTCTTCTAAATCAAGCAAAATATGTTGAGCTTCAATATTATCCCAAACAGCATCAATTTCACCATCAGTAACGTTAATTGACTCAGTGAAAACATCAATCTTTGGTATGGTTTGATTCCTACCCACAAAAGCAGATAATAATAAAACCATCAGCGCACACATTTGTATTGTATTAATAAATCGCACTAGTTACGAGTAAGGTTAGTACAGTTTTTTCGATTAAAATAGTATCTAAAACCAACATAAACACTGGCATACCAAAGTTTTTGATCAAGCCAATAATCGTTTTTATGTATTGATGATAAATTACTGTAGAAATATGGCTGTATTTGCAAACTCAAATTCTTATTTAACAGATAATTGGCTGTTAATGAAAACAAAAAGGAATAATTTGGAGTCTGAGTTTCTAGTTGCAATGTATCGAAACTTTCGTTTTGATTATTGAAAAAAGTAATTTGATTATTAGCCGACTTTAATGGGATTTCAAGAATAATTCCTGAGCTAATCCCTAAACTAATATCCTTTAGCCTATAACTATACTGCATAAATATGGGCAATTGCAAATAATTATATTGCACAGTAGCGGTAGTTTTTTCATTTTCATAAGTTTCTACCCATTTTTCGGCCATTATATGTTGCCAGATTGTATCCTGACTTTGAATACTGGTATAATAACTCTCTTTTACATAGCTCGTAAAATAGCCTCCTTGAGTTTCATTAATTACACTAAACTCCTGTTGCATACTATTATAACCCAAACCTGTTTGAATGGTAAAATGAGAAAATTGAAAATTCACTTTCCCCATAAAAGAATACCCAGTTTTATTTGTAAGCGATGAGTAACTTGAATCAGTTTTCATAAAATTTCCTAATTTTTCAATATTAGATACTCCTAAAATTTTCGGCTGAAACGAAGCTAATAAATCAATTGATATCCAAGGCTTTAATTCTAAAGTATCCTTTTTAGCGTAAATATCATCAAATATGCTCGTGATATCTTCTACAAAAATGCTATCAATCTTTAAAATAGTATCCATCTTCAGCAATGTTATGGTATCGGTTTTAAAAACAGTATCATGTATATTAACAAACACAGTATCTATTTGATTTCCAGATGAAATTATATCCAACCCCATTTCCTTTACTGGTTCATCTGGCATTATTAAAGGCTTATTTATAATTAAACCCTGACCATTATTAAAACCAATTAAATTTAAATTGGCCGATCTGGTTTCCAGCATATTTGGAGCTTTATACAGTATAATTTGTCCGCTTAATTCATCAAAACCAATGTTAAAAGGGCTTAAAATACTATTCAATATTGTACCAAGCGACTGATCGATAAAAAATATTGTCACTTGCTCTTCAGGTAAAATGGCAGGATCGTAGGTAAAATTAACTTTACTAATCTCACTTATGGTTTTTATCGAATTTACAAGACTTGAATTTTTAATATCAACATCAATTTTTTGTTGCAAAACCGATTGTGCATGCGCTGCATTTATTACAACAATGGCTATAAGAATTATACTAAAGCGTTTTAGAAGGGTGACTTTCACGTAATTCATAGATTAGGCTTGAATTATTTACACCCCTTACCGTCGATATAAATTGTATCGTTGCTTCTTTTAACAGAAATATTATAGGTTCGCTGTAGTATCCAAAAAATCTCATTTAGATATAGGCTGTCAAATTTTGCTACCAACATGCAATCATTAAAATCCGGATTTTTTACGACAATGGTAGTATCAAAACCTCTTTGCAAGGTTTCCATTACCTTATTAATAGACACACTATCAAATGCATACGATTCTGTTTTCCATGAAAGATAATTAGGATTATCGTTTACTTGTGCAGCATTGGCAAAATTAATGGTATCAATGGCAACCTTATCCCCTTTTTTTAAAACAACAGGCTCATTTACATCTTCTACCTTGTTAAGTTGTGTAACCTTTACAACTCCTGATTTAACCGTTACTTCAGTTGCTTCATCAGGATATGACCTAACATTAAATGATGTTCCAATAACCTCAATTTTCACATCGTGAGTATAAATAACAAAAGGTTTATTTGCATTGGGTTCCACATTAAAAAAAGCTTCTCCTGAAAGTTTGACTTTTCGTATCTTCTTCTTTTTAAGCTTTTTACTAAATGCTAATTGGGTATTATTATTTAAATAAACACTTGTATTATCTGGTAAAATAGTTTCTTCTTTATACTCTATAGTACTAACAACTATGGTTTTAGGTTTAAACACACCTGTTTGCCACAAAATCAATCCTAAAACCAATACCGCAACTGCCTTTAAAACACTATTAATTAACGATTTAAATCGATATGTGGGATTTATTACAGCTTCTTGTTGTGCTTTAAAATCAAAATTTTGCGTGAAATTACTCCAGCCTTTAACAGATCCAAACTCTTGCTTCTCAATATCCGATAAATTGCTTTGCCACAATTCCATTACTTTTTCAAAATAAGCCTTATTTTCCAAAGAATCATCAATCCATTCCTTAATTAAAACACCTTCCGATTCCGTTAAATCGTTATCGAGGTATTTTATTAAATTGGTATTCAACGTTATGTCTTCAGTGTACTTATTCATTTATTTTATATTCTTCCCTACTATTATGATTATTAACTATGCAATTTCCCTTACAAAATATTCATTAAAATATAAATTAGCTCAATAATGTATAAATTCTTTAACTTATCTTTTAGCGTTACCGTTGCTCTGTGTATGTGCGTTTCTACCGTTTTTACTGAAATATCTAGCTTTTGTGCAATCTCTGCGTGGCTAAGTTTTTCGAACTTACGCAATTTAAACACGTCCTTACATTTGTCCGGTAATTCCTCTATTGCTTTATTTACTAATGCTAATTGATCCGAATCGGATTGTAAATTTCCTTCGCTATGTATTTCTCGAAAATTGTATTCTTTGTACATTTTTTCAAGCTTCTCAGTTCTTAGGTATTCAATTGCGTTATTATAAACCGATCGATATAAATAAGCCTTAAGTGATGTTGAAATATTTAGGTTTTCTTTTTTGTTCCAAATTTTAAAGAATAACTCCTGAACAATATCTTCAGCAACATCGCTCCTGTTGACAATAAGTTTACTATAAGCACATAAAGCACTATAAAACTCATGAAATAATTCTTCAAAAACCTGAGAATCACCTCTTTGAATGCCAGCAATTAATATTTTATTTTTTGAAGAAATCAAATTGACCGTTGTTCGTATTAGTTAATAACTCAAAAGTAACATTTTAGTAAAAACAATCGATAAAATAATTGCAGGTTTTAATATTTAAAATTCAGATTGCAAGAAACAATTATAGTAATTAGAAATGTACCAAGCACCCAATTAACACAAATTGATTCTTGAAATCAATAATGATATTTCTAACAACTGATTCACTATCTATATTTAAAACTCACAAAACAACTTACTGTACAAACTATTTTTACAATTTACGGATTAATTTTTTGTAAATTTAATAAAACACACTACCTTTGTTTCGTATTTTTACGAAATACTAAATAGAAGATATGAAAGTTAATAATAACCAATTACAATTCACCGAATTAGCACGATTTGCAAAAGCAATGAGCCATCCGGTTCGTTTGCAAATACTTGATATTTTATCAAAATCGGCGTGCTGCTATACAGGCGACATTACCGACGAACTGCCCATTGCTCGCTCTACCCTTTCGCAGCATATTAAAGAACTGAAAGACTCCGGCTTAATTCAAGGAGAATATAATCCGCCCAAAATCAAATACTGTTTAAATCAACAAAATTGGGAAAAAGCCAAAGAATTTTTCACCATTTTTTTAAATCAAAATACGAAATCGACTAATTGCGAAATTTAAAATACTATATATGACTGAATTTAATAATCTAAAACTGAACACCACCCTTAACATAAAGGTTTTGGGCACTGGATGTTCTAAATGCAAACAGCTTGAAAAACTCACTCAACAAGCGGTTGATGAACTCGATCTAAAGGCCACTATATCCAAAATTGAAGATATTGTTGAAATAATGCAATATGGCGTAATGTCAACTCCCGGACTTGTTGTGAATGAAAAGGTTGTTCTCTCAGGTAAACTTCCCTCCATAAACGAAATAAAAGAATTAATAACCATTAAAAAATAGTATTATGAACTTGAAAAAATGTTTCCCTCTATTCACTTTAGGAATTGTATTAATAGTTAGTTGTCAAGGCCGCCAAAAACACACTGCCGATTTCAACAACTTGCAACGTTCATTGGTAAACCCTGACTCATCATTGCTAAAAAATGAACGTACTGAATTAGCTGTTTACTATTTTCATAACACCCGACGCTGTGCAACTTGCAATGCCGTTGAAGCTGTTACTATTGAAGCTCTTAAAGAGTATTACGGTGAAAAAGTGAAATTTTCGTCATTAAATCTTGAAGAAGAAAGTACAGAAGAATTGGCAAAATCGATGAAAATAAGCGGACAAACACTCATAATAATTTATGGAGACAAACAATTTGATCTCACAAACGAGGCCTTTATGTACGCTCGTAATAGTCCTGAGAAGTTAAAACAAAAGTTAAAAGCAACCATCGATCCTTTTTTGTAAACTATGGAGTTTCTGCAAAACCTTTTTGAACAATCGAATATACCTATTTTATCAGCTTTTTTACTTGGATTGATGACGGCCATTAGCCCTTGCCCCTTAGCAACAAACATTACGGCTATTGGTTACATTGGCAAAGATATTGAAAATAAAAGACGTGTTTTCAGCAATGGCTTGGTCTACACCCTTGGCAGAGCTATAACCTATACATTAATTGGCATGCTGTTTTTTTTCGGATCGAGCCAATTTGAAATTTCAAGTTTTTTGCAGAAAAATGGTGAAAAAATATTAGGTCCACTTCTTATAATAGTTGGTTTATTTATGCTTGGTATTATAAAAATAAACCTTTCAATATTTGGAAATATTAACGAAAAAATTGGCAACAAAGCAAAACACTCTTACTGGGGAGCACTTTTACTAGGCATTTTGTTTGCCTTGGCATTTTGCCCATATAGTGGGGTGTTATATTTTGGAATGCTAATACCCATGACAATTACGAGTGCATCGGGATTGTATTTACCATTAGTTTTTGCATTGGCAACTGGAATACCTGTTATAATTTTTGCTTGGTTCTTAGCTTTTTCTGTAAGCAAAGTAGGTTCGTTTTATAACGGAATAAAGGCATTTGAACAATGGTTTAGATGGATATTGGGTAGCCTATTTATACTAATTGGTTTGTACTATTTATATATTTTATTTTTATAAACTATGGAACGCATTGTTTGCTATTGCAATAAGGTTACTGAACAAACTATATTAAAAGCCATTGAAAATGGCGCTAAAACAGTGCAAGATATTGGTGATAAAACAAAGGCAGGAATCAGTAATAATTGTTCAGAAACAAATCCTACAGGAAAATGCTGCATTCCTGAAATTAAAAAATTGCTTAACGATAATTCTCCAAGTGAAAAATCATGCTGCTGTTGCAAATAATAGCATTATTGCTTCTACTACCCATTGAATGGATGTTTTATAAGATATACATATTTAGATTTTCAGGTCAACAGTTCATGAAAATGTACAGTTGAAAAGTTTTTCCACTAAATTCATAGTAATACCACATTATTAATGCATCACTTATACTAAAAAATGAAAAACAAAGCCATACTACTAAATAACAATACCAACGGGTTATTGCTTCCGGGCTTGCTGCTGCCTATTTGGCTTATATTATACATTAACTTAAGCAATATAAGCAACTTTATCACTTTTAATATATTTCAGTTACCCAGTGAAACTCACTTAAGTAAAACCCTTTGGTTCTTTATCTATGAGGTTCCAAAAGTCATGCTATTATTGGTGCTAATTATTTTTTTTGTAGGCATAATTCGCTCCTATTTCTCCCCTGAAAAAACAAAAAAAGCACTTGAGGGTAAATCGCTATTTTCCGGAAATATTCTGGCATCTTTACTTGGTATTGTAACTCCATTTTGTTCTTGTTCGGCTATTCCTTTGTTTTTAGGTTTTGTTGAAGCCGGTATTCCAATTGGTGTAACGTTCTCTTTTTTAATTGCTGCACCAATGGTTAATGAAGTTGCTGTAATTTTACTTTTGGGTTTGTTTGGTTGGAAAGTAACCCTAATTTACGTTTCCACAGGACTCATAATAGCCATTGTCTCTGGTTTTATAATCCAGAAGCTTAAACTTGAAAAATATGTTGCCGATTGGGTTTTTAAAACCAAATCGACTACAACTACTATTGAAGAATCACAACTAACATTTCAACAAAGAATTCAGCAAGGCTTTGATACCGTTAAAGAAATTGTTGGTAAAATATGGGTTTATATTATTATTGGTATCGCCGTTGGTGCTGGTGCCCATGGTTATATTCCCGAAAACTTTCTAGGCAATTTATTAGGTGATCAAAACTGGTATAGCGTGCCCCTAGCCATACTTATTGGAATACCCATGTATTCAAATGCCGCAGGTGTAATACCTATTGTAAGCGTTCTTATTGAAAAAGGAGTATCGCTTGGCACAGCTTTGGCATTTATGATGAGTGTAATTGCACTATCGCTGCCTGAAATTATAATACTTAAAAAAGTACTTAAATGGCAGCTTATAGGTGCCTTTGTTAGCATTGTTGCACTAGGAATTATTTCGGTCGGATTGCTATTCAATTATGTAATGTAAATACAAATTATTATGAACTATTTATAATCTATTGACATGGAAACAAATTCAAAAAATTGCGATTGTGAGTCAAACGATAAAATTGTATTGGCTTGCTCAGGCGGATCAGATTTAGGTGAAATGAGCGATATTATTGCTCGAAAACTAAAAGCCCAAGGCATTTATAAAATGAATTGCCTTGCTAAAATAGGCTTTCGCGATGCAAAAACAATTGAAGAATTCTCAAAAGCAAATCTTTTGGTTATAGATGGATGCCCAATTGATTGTGGTAAAAAAACATTGGAACAAGCTGGCATTGCAAATGCAAAGCAATTGCGCTTAACCGATTTGGGATTTACCAAAGGGAATTGCGCTGCAACAACAGAAAACATTGATCATATATACAGTCAAGCTCTATTAACCTAAAACAATGCTACGGAATATGAACACGGATCAGGCATTCAAAAATCATAATGCTTTTTGGATAGATGACTTCAAATGCATTTCCGCAAAAAATGCATTTGAACTTTGTCAAAAATCTGGAGTAATTCTTGACATTAGAATGCCATATTTAACTCTTTTTAAGAAATTTGATGTTAAAAATTTGCTTTATATTCCTTTCAATAAATTAAAGGTAGAATTCAAAAACATACCTACTCATGTTCCTGTTATAATAGCTGACTCAACAGGTGTAAAAAGTAGAGAAGCTATAAAATTACTAATGCAACAAGAGTATACAAATACTGCAATACTTGGAGGTGGTTTTGTTGAATGGGAACGCGATGGGCTTCCTGTTATTTTAGATATAAAAAACCGTTTATCGGGATCATGCATGTGTCAGCTTAAACCAAAAAAATAACTAATTTTTAAAATGAAAGTATTAATTCTTTGTACAGGAAATTCATGCCGTAGCCAAATGGCTCACGGCTTTTTACAATCGTTCGATTCTAGAATTCAAGTAGAATCGGCTGGAACTGAAGCTTCGGGTAAACTAAACTCTGGTGCTGTTAAAGCAATGAACGAAATTGGTATTGATATTAGCGGACATAGCTCTGATTCAGTTCAAAAGTATTTAAACGAAGAATGGGATTATGTAATTACGGTTTGTGGTGGAGCAAACGAAAGTTGTCCGGCATTTATTGGTAATGTTAAAAACCGCTTGCACATTGGATTCGACGACCCTTCACATGCAACAGGTACCCAAGAATTTATTTGGAGTGAGTATGTTCGAGTACGTAATGAAATTAAGGCAGGATTTTACAAGCTATATATAGAAGATATAAAACCTCAGCTATAAAGAAATGGAATTTCTGCAAGTCGATAGCGCTCATTTCAATCAAGCTAAAAAGCTGATTAAAAAGGCTGATTTACCAATTTCAGATTTGATACCTTCGGATAAGTTGCTTCTTTTTATGGCCAAACAAAATGAAACTCTTCTTGGAGTTTGTGGCCTTGAACAATACAAAACAGAAGCTATTTTACGCTCATTTGTTGTATCCGAATACTCAAGAAACAAAGGTATTGGCAAGGCTATTTACCAGTTTACCATAAGCAAAGCTGCTGAATTAGGCATAAAGTCATTAGTGCTGTTAACAACTACTGCTGATACATGGTTTAAAAAGCACCATTGGAACGTAATTGATAGAAATACGGTTTCACAAAGCCTTGCAGAATCAGCTGAATTTAATTCTATATGCCCACAGTGCCATTTGCATGCAACTTAATTTATAAATACTAAACTAATGACAGCTTCAAAAAAACGCTTAGGATTTCTTGATAGGTATTTAACACTCTGGATATTTTTGGCTATGGCCATTGGGGTTCTTTCCGGGTATTTCTCACCTGGGATTGCTACATTTTGGGAATCAATGAGTAGTGGGACTACAAATATACCCATCGCTATTGGTTTAATTGTGATGATGTATCCACCACTTGCCAAAGTTAAATACGAAGAACTGGGCGATGTTTTTCGTCACCGCAAGGTGCTCATACTATCTTTAGTGCAAAACTGGCTTATTGGACCTGTTTTAATGTTTGCCTTGGCTGTTATTTTTCTGCACAATCATCCCCATTATATGGCAGGTGTTATTTTAATTGGCTTAGCCCGCTGCATTGCCATGGTAATTGTTTGGAACGAATTGGCTGAAGGCGATACAGAATATGCTGCAGGTTTAGTTGCTTTCAATTCTATTTTTCAAGTGTTATTCTTTTCCGTTTACGCATGGTTCTTTTTAAAAATACTTCCGGGGTGGTTTGGCCTTCAGACATTTGAGGTTGACATAACTATGGGTGAGATTGCTAAAAGCGTGTTTATATATTTAGGCATTCCTTTTATTGCCGGTTTTTTAACCCGTTATACATTAATCAGAATCAAAAGCAAAGACTGGTATCACACCCAATTTGTTCCTAAAATTAGTCCTCTTACATTAATTGCATTGCTATTTACCATTGTAGTTATGTTTTCGTTTAAAGGAGAATATATTATTAAAATACCTTTCGATGTAATACGAATAGCTATACCGCTTACCATTTATTTCGTTATTATGTTTTTGGTATCGTTTTTTATGGGTAAGAAAATGGGTGCCGATTATTCAAAAACAACAACCCTTTCATTTACGGCTGCAAGCAATAATTTTGAGTTAGCTATTGCGGTAGCTATTTCGGTATTTGGTATAGCAAGTGGCGAAGCTTTTGCTGCGGTTATAGGGCCATTGGTTGAAGTACCGGTTTTAATAGCTTTGGTTAGCGTGGCTTTCTATTTTAAACGTAAATATTTCACAAAATAAAAAAGTCATGTATTCATTATATGTATGAATACATGACTCATTTTAAATGCAACTCACACTTAGTACTACTGCAATACTGTTTAAAAAACCCGGTAACCTACAAGCAGTTTACTTCAAATGTGTTGAATGATAAAATTGCACTTGCCAATTACCCTTATGCTTAATAAAGGTGGCACTCTCAATAAAATTTAAAACAATCACCGTATCCGGATGATTAAACGTTCCCTGATTATGAAATTGTGCATGAGCTGTATTCTTATCAACAATAATATGCAAGTCTTTAAGCTTATACTTAATGCCTACATTTTCGTACTCTTCAAGTTTCATCGTGAATTGTTCAAGATTCCAGACCAAACCATTTTCATAAATCACAAAATCATCGTGAGTTAAATCTGCTAAGGCACTGAAGTTTTTCTCTTCAACAGCCGAAATAAAATCATTTAATACATTTTTTACAATTTTTTCGTTAGTTCGCTTACTCGTGTTCGAAGAACAAGCTATTAACAAAAGCCCAAAAATTACATAAAACAGTTTTTTCATATATTTTGTTTTATTTCTAATAAAAACAAGGAATTCTACCCAAATTGAGCGATTCGCTATCGCAAATCTGCTCAATCGACTGAGGTCTTGTAAGGTTTTCATACTTTTCGTTTCCCCGAAATAATCGGGGCAGGCTACTCAAAATGTGAAAA
>JAQICC010000365.1 GCA_027858735.1 Salinivirgaceae bacterium | reverse complement strand
TTGGGGAACTTCTCCAATACTGCTTTGAAATATTTCATGCTCATATTTTTGAACCAAATCCCTAAAACCACTTTCATAATCATATAAATTTTCACGGTTATTGGAGTTCTGTGAAAAGGTTTTAACCTCTTTCTTGAATTCTTCGAAAATACAATCTAATTTATCCATATACAGCATTTTTTGTTTAATAAATAGTGAATATACGGAATTGATACCTGAATATCAATAAATTGAATAAAAGGGAAATTTGTCGTGCACCCTAAAGATGTGTTATCTCCTTTTTTAAATATTTCAATAATTATTGAATCATTAGTTGTTGTATTTGTAATTTTTATTTCTGATGTGTCAATTGTAATTATTTTGTTTTCACTTATTGGGTTGGAGACTTGTTTAAATAGAATTGTGTCTTGAGGTAATAAATACCTATTATTTAGACTTTGGCTAAAAATTTCTACGGATAATATTACAAGAACAATGAATATTGATGGAAATTCGCGATTATTCATGGTGTTTTTGTATTATTTGGTTATCAAAGTTACGATAAAATAGCAATTTTTTTGGCATCTAAGTATCAGAAATACAATGTTGTACAAGTGACGTATGTAAAAAAAACAAAAAAAAATATTCCACTTATTGCAGAAAGCAAAAAGAACTGTATATTTGCAGCACCAATTTTTGAGCGGATGTGTCGTAATTGGTAGCCGAGCTAGACTTAGGATCTAGTGCCGAGAGGCGTGGGGGTTCGAGTCCCTTCATCCGCACCAATACAAGATCGATTAAACCGCCATACAAATTTTGTTTGGCGGTTTTTTAAATTTTAACCACTTGAGCGAGTACTTTGGTGGACAAAAAACGGATTTATTTATTGTATTTTTTAAAGTCTGATCAGATGAATATTACAAGAGAGAACATTGATGAGTTGAATGCCGTCCTTAAAGTGAAGGTAGAAAAAAGCGATTACGAGAAGGAAGTTGAAAACGTATTGAAAGATTACCGTAAGAAAGCTACTGTAAAAGGATTCCGTCCAGGCATGGTGCCAATGGGTATGATCAAAAAAATGTACGGTAAAGCTGTTTTACTTGATGAGTTGAATAAAATTATTTCAGATAGCCTTACAAAACATTTAGTTGATGAAAAATTAAATATTTTAGGTGAACCTCTTCCAAGCGAATCAGTAAAATCTGAACTTGATTTTGACAAAAGCGAAGAGTTTGAATTTGCATTTGATATCGCATTTGCTCCTGAATTTGACATAAAATTGAGCAAACGCGACAAAATGACGTATTTCGAAATTAAAGTTGATGATGAAATGATTCAACAGACCATTGACAGTCATGCTGCTCGCAACGGAAAAACCGAAGAGGTTGATATTGTTGAGGAGAAAGACTTGGTAAAAGGTAAATACGAACAATTAGACAGTGAAGGGAATGTGCTTGAAGGGGGTATACTTACTGAAGATGCACTTTACGCCGTTGATAAAATTGAAGAAGATTCAATTCGCAACTTAGTAATTGGTGCTAAAAAGGATGACATTGTTGATTTCGATATTAAAAAAGCTTTTTCAAATATGGCTGATTTAGCCTCAATGTTGCGTATTGAAAAAGATGTAGCCGAACACTTAGAAGGAACTTTCCGCTTTACGGTTCAAAGCATTTCACGTCATATTCCTGCTGAAGTTAATCAAGAATTATTTGATTCAGTTTACGGAGAAAGTACGGTAAGTTCAGAAAAAGAATATAAAGAAAAAATAGTTGCAGAAATTAAAGAAAGCTTTGTATCTTCAAGTGATTATAAATTATTGATCGACACCAAAGATAGATTGGTAGAGAAAGCCAAAATGACACTACCTGATGAATTTTTGAAACGTTGGTTGGTTGCCGTCAACAAAGAATTGACAAAAGAGAAGGTAGAAGCTGACTATGAAGGTATGCAAAAGGATTTGGCATGGCAATTGATAAAAAATAAAATTATTGAAGATCAGGAAATTAAAGTTGAAGAAGCTGAATTGTTAGAGTTTGCCAAAAAATCAGTTTTAATGCAGTTTCAACAGTATGGTATGATGCAAATTCCTGATGAACAGTTAGAAACCTATGCAAAGCAAACCCTTGAAAATAAAGAAGAAGCTCAAAAAATGATGGATCGCAAGTATGAAGAAAAATTAATAGGATACTTAAAAGAAACCATCAAGCTTGACCCAAAAGAGGTTACTACTGCTGAGTTTAACGAGTTGTTTAAAAATTAGTTTGTCGGTTGTTTCGGCTCCGCTCTACAGCCAACAAACGTTTATACTTTGTGCAAACATATTAGGTTGAATTACGGATAGAAATGGATAAAATAATTTACAATATTAAAATAAAGAGCTATGTTCCCAAACGACGAATTTAAAAAGTACGCTACCAAACATGCAGGTATTAATAGCATGGTTTACGATCAGTATTCACGAGTAAACAGCAGTTATATTACACCAAATATTATCGAAGAACGTCAGTTAAATGTGGCATCAATGGATGTGTTTTCACGTTTAATGATGGATAGAATCATCTTTTTAGGAGTTCCGATTGACGATGATGTTGCTAATATTATTCAAGCTCAGCTATTGTTTTTAGAATCTACCGATTCTGAAAAGGATATTTCGATTTACTTTAATACTCCCGGAGGTTCAGTTTACGCCGGGCTGGGTATTTATGATACTATGCAATATATTGCTCCCCAAATTAATACGATTTGTACCGGTATGGCTGCCTCAATGGGCGCAGTGCTTTTAACCGCTGGTGCGCATGGAAAGCGATCTGCATTACCTCATTCAAGGGTTATGATTCATCAACCTATGGGCGGAGCTCAAGGACAGGCATCTGATATTGAAATTACAGCACGCGAAATCAAGAAATTGAAAAACGAGTTATATGAAATTATTGCAAAACATTCAAATAATTCAATCAAGAAAATTGAAAAAGATTCGGATCGCGATTATTGGATGACGGCAATTGAAGCCAAAGAATATGGTATGATTGATGAGATATTAGAGCGTAAGAAAGAATAATTTTATCTTGTATAGAATAAAAAAACGCAATAAACCAACCTATTTGATGGTTTTTGCATCTGAAGAGTAAAAAGAAATAATATGGAAAAATGCTCGTTTTGTGGTAGAGAGAAAAAAGATGTAAACCTGTTAATTGCCGGGATATCAGGTCATATTTGTGATAACTGTATTTTGCAAGCTCATGAAATTGTTGACGAGGAGTTAAAATCAACAAGTGATTTTGACATAGGAAAAGTCAAACTTCTAAAGCCAATTGAAATGAAAGCGTTTCTTGATCAATATGTAATTGGTCAGGATGATGCGAAAAAATACCTTTCTGTGGCTGTTTATAATCACTATAAACGTTTGTCGCAATCGAAAATAGCCACCGATGATATTGAGATTGAAAAATCGAATATTGTTTTGGTGGGTGAAACTGGAACTGGAAAAACACTTTTGGCTCGTAGTATTGCTAAAATGTTGCATGTGCCTTTTACTATTGTTGATGCCACTGTATTAACAGAGGCTGGGTATGTAGGTGAAGATATTGAAAGCATTTTAACGCGTTTGTTACAGGCCGCCGATTACGATGTAAGTGCAGCCGAGCGTGGTATTGTATTTATTGATGAAATTGATAAAATTGCCAGAAAAGGGGATAACCCATCCATTACTAGAGATGTTTCTGGAGAAGGCGTTCAGCAAGGCTTGCTAAAATTACTTGAAGGATCAATTATAAATGTTCCTCCGCAAGGCGGTAGAAAACACCCTGAGCAGAAGATGATACCTGTAAACACAAAGAATGTTCTTTTCATTTGTGGAGGTGCTTTTGATGGAATTGACAGAAAGATTTCGCAACGCCTAAATACACAAGTTGTGGGTTATGCTGGGACGGAAGGACGTGAAAAGGTTGATCGCAAAAATTTACTTCAATACATTGCTCCTCAAGATTTAAAAAGTTTTGGGTTGATACCTGAGATTATTGGAAGGCTTCCAGTATTAACTTATTTGAACCCATTAGATAGGGAAGTATTGAGAAGTATATTAACCGAACCTAAGAATTCAATAATAAAGCAATATACCAAGCTTTTTGAAATTGATGGTATATCGTTAGCATTTGAAGAAGATACCTTCGAATATATTGTTGATAAAGCTATGGAATATAAATTAGGAGCAAGGGGGCTTCGTTCTATATGTGAAGCAATTATTAACGATGCCATGTTTGAATTGCCTTCGCAGGATTTGAAGGAAATGGTTGTTACGCTTGATTATGCCAAAAAAAAACTAAGTAAAACGAATCTGAAAAGATTAATAGTAGCTTAAATATATTTTTATTGATATTAAAAAAGGGGCTCTTGAGCCCCTTTTTTAATAAATAGTTGTTTGTTGTTAAAAGCTGAGTTGGTATTTTATTTAGAACTCAGGGTATTAGTTCCTATCTCTTGGAGTGTAATGAGTGTGTAATAATTTGTGCGATTTATCACCAAGAGGCTTACCCAAAAACTCCTTATAAATTTGTTGAACCTCTGGGTTTTCATGCGATTTGCGAATTGGCATATGTAAATCTTCAGCATAAATAGCTTTCATACGGCGTTGCCTAATTTCAGGACTTGTAGGTATGGGTTGACCGCCACCACCTAAACAACCACCAGGACATGCCATAAATTCTACAAAATGGTACTCCGCTTTTCCCGACTCTATATTCTTAATTACCTGATTTGCATTTTCAAGTCCGTGTGTTATGGCACATTTAAGTTCCACTCCGTTTAAAAAATCCCAATCGGGTAGTGCATCTTCAATTACAATCGAAGCTTCTTTTATACCTTCAAAACCACGAAGCGGTGTAATGTCAATATTTTTAAACGGAACTTCTCGTCCGGTAACTATTTCGTAAGCTGTTCTTAAAGCCGCCTCCATAACGCCACCAGTTGCGCCAAAAATTACAGCTGCTCCTGTTGAATCACCCATAAGCTTATCAAAATATTCATCGTCTAAATTGGCAAAATCAATACCGGCTTGCTTAATCATAATTGCCAGTTCGCGTGTAGTAAGCACGTAATCAACATCTTTAAAACCACTGTCGCGCATCTCAGGGCGATTAGCCTCAAATTTTTTAGCCGTACATGGCATTATTGATACCGATATAATATTAGCAGGATCAATTTGTCGTTTTTGTGCGTAATAGGTTTTTGCAAGTGCACCAAACATTTGCTGTGGCGATTTACAGGTAGATAAATTGTCGAGCAAATTATTATGGGTGTGTTCAAGGTATTTAATCCATCCAGGTGAACATGAAGTAAACATGGGTAATTGCACATTTTTATCTTTATCAACCAATGCTTTTTTAAGGCGAGTAAGTAGCTCGGTTCCTTCCTCCATAATGGTTAGGTCGGCTGTAAAGTCAGTGTCTAAAACAGAATCAAAACCTAGGCGTTTTAAGGCTGATACCATTTTGCCAGTAACGCGGCCATCGGAGTTTGTATCAAATTCTTCGCCTAAGCCAACTCTTACGGCGGGTGCTGTTTGTACAATAACATGTTTACTAGGTGCTGTCAAGGCATCCCATACTTGTTCAATGTAATTTTTCTCGGTAAGTGCACCTGTAGGGCAGTGAATTATACATTGACCACAATGGGCACATGCAACTTCGCGCATGGGTTTTTCAGCAAAGGTCGATATTTTCATATGATTGCCTTTGTAGGCTACGCTTAAGGCTGAAAGATGCTGTATTTCGTGACAGGTTCTCACGCATCGCTGGCAGCGAATGCATTTACTATCATCTTTAATAATAGAAGGAGATAAATCATCGTAGGCGTAGTTTTTATGGGGCACAAGGTCAATGAAGTCGGAGTTCGTAATTTTATATTCCGATGCCAAGGACTGAAGTTCACAATTTCCATTTTTGTAACACTTCGTGCAATCGGCATTATGTTCAGAGAGCAATAATTGTATAATATGTTTTCGTGAATTACGCACCACTAAACTATTGGTTTGTATCTCCATGCCTTCGTGTACTGGAGTTGCACAAGCAGGAATGAGCTTTTTTGTGCCTGTTTGTTCCACAACGCATACGCGACAATTACCAGCAATGCAGAGGTCTTTATGGTAACAAAGTGTGGGTATTTTTATATTTAGTTTTCCGGCTGCATCAAGTACAGTTAGTCCTTTGTTAATAGTAATTGCTATTCCGTTTATAGTAAGATTAATTTGATTAGCCATATGGATACATTTTTTAGTGTTAATTAATATGATGCAGATTAGTAAATCATTTCTTCTCTAAAATTTGCCACGATGGATTGAAATGAATTCGCTACCGATTGTCCCAATCCGCATTTGGCTGTAACCTTCATGGTTTCGGTTAGTTTAAGTAAAACGTCAAGATATGAAGCTTTTTTTTCTCCTCGTTTAACGGCTTCAATACCTTTTACTAATTGTTGGCATCCAACACGACATGGTGTACACTGCCCGCATGACTCTTCCTGAAAAAAGTCAAGGTAGTTGTCGAGCACATTGTACATGGAGCGTGAACTATTGTAAAGCATCATGGAACCTCCTGTTGGTAACGAAATACCGGTAAGTTTACCTTGATAGCCAATGGCCGTTTCTTTAAATCTCTTTCGAGGCACCAAAAATCCTGATGCGCCACCTACCTGAACGGCCTTACAGTCGCTATCACCAAAGTCGTCAACAAAATCTTGAACAGTCATACCTAACTCCAGCTCGTATATGCCTGGCGTAGGAGTGTCGCCCGATATAGAGAATAACTTTGATCCGCGGGAGTCTTGAACACCCAAGTCGCGGAATTTTTTTGCACCGTATTTAAAAATGGTAAAAGTGTGTGCAAGGGTTTCTACATTATTTACAACAGTTGGTTTACCCATGTAGCCACTCTTTGTGGGAAATGGTGGTTTATTGCGAGGTTCACCTCTTTTTCCTTCCATCGATTCCATTAAGGCACTTTCTTCACCACAAATGTATGCACCGCTACCAAGGAATATTTCAACATCAAAATCCAAGTTGTTTTCTTTGCATAGCAAATGAAATTGGCTTAATTCTTTTTCAAGTACGGGCACTAAAAATTTGTATTCGCTACGTAAATAGATGTACCCCTTTTTTGCACCGGTTATTTTTGAGCAAACGGCCATTCCGGTAAGTACTTTGTACGATACCTGGGTTAATATTTCACGGTCTTTAAATGTTCCAGGTTCACCCTCGTCGGCATTGCAAATAACATATTTGGTTTTACCTTTGGCTTCTGCTGTAAGTTTCCATTTTAATCCGGTTGGAAAACCTGCACCACCGCGGCCTTTTAGTCCTGAGTTTATCATTTCTTCAACAATATACTGATTGGGCGTTTTTAATGTTTTCGATAAAATTTCTTTATAATCGTGTTCGTTGGCAAAGATTAAATCCATGCGCCTAAGCTGTTTCTTTCCCATTTTAAAAGTCTTTAATTAAAATTCAGATTAAAAATTTGCGGCTCTTACTCCACCCTAATGTCCCGTTTTTTATATTCTTCAATTATCTGACGCACACTTTCTGGTGTTAATTCTGTGTATACATCGTCGTTAATTAGCATGGCAGGAGCCTTATGACACCAACCTAAGCAATTAGTTTCAAGCAGCGTGAATTTTTTGTCGGGTGTGGTGTCCCCTACTTTAACTTTTAAGCCATCTTCAAGCGATAGAAGAATCTGATTTTTGCCCTTCATTGAACAAGTGATGGTTTTACACACCCGAATAACATATTTTCCTCGAGTGTCGGTATCTAAGAAAGAGTAAAATGTTGCAGTGCCAAATACCTCGGCAGATGAAATGTCTAGTTCGCGCGCAATTTCGATCATTGCATGTTCGCTTATAAACCGGTCTTTTTGAATAATACCTTGAAGGATAGGGATTAAGCTTTCTCGCTTTCTTCCGTGTTTATTGGCTAAATCTTTTACAAGTGTTTGAACTTCTGTCATGAATAGTCCTCCTATATTTTAAATTTGAAAATGGTTGTGTCATTGTTTAAAATTAGAGATGGTTTTGTACGCTTATAAATGTATTGATTTGGTATATGAAAAAACATGACATATGACAGGAAATAGAAATTCTAATGTTGTATTAATGTTAAACAACGCAGCTTAAACAACACATAATCAATTAATAAGGTGCTGTTTAGACTTGATTTTGATAAATAGGAGCAAAAAATGGATAATAAAGCTTAATTAAATAGAATATTATATTTGAAATATCCCGCGTAATATAGCTTTAAGCTGTAAATATTTGCAATAATGATACTTTTCTTTAATGCTAAAAAACTGCTCCTAAACAAGGAAAAAATTCTTTATATAGTTTATGAAATATAAAAAAAGGTATCATTTTCGACACCTTTTTTATATATTGTAAATGAAAAATTATTGTATTTCTGCAGTTTTTGGTAAAGATTATTTATGTTTTGTAGTTTGAATTAAATTCATTTCATCCACAAGATGTTTAGCACCTGCAAATTTATCAACAATAAAAAGCACGTATCGAATATCAAGCGATATATTTCGGCACATATTCGGGTCATACATTATATCGCTCATTGTTCCTTCCCAATTGCGATCAAAATTAATTCCAATTAGTTGGCCGTAGGCATTTAATATGGGACTGCCCGAATTTCCGCCAGTAGTGTGGTTCGAAGCTGTAAAGCAAACAGGCATGATACCATCAGTATTACTGTATTTTCCAAAATTGCTTGCGTTGTATAGTTCTTTAAGTTTATCAGGCACATCATAGTCATAAATGTCGGGATTGTCTTTTTCAATAATTCCTTCAAGAGTAGTAAAATGAAAATAAGCAACAGCATCGCGTGGTTTGTAATCATCTATTTGACCATAAGCAATTCTAAAAGTTGAATTGGCATCTGGGAAATGAGTTTTGTCTTTTTGAAATTCACGTAATCCTTTTGTATATTTTTTGTGTAGGTTCGCAACTTCATCCTTAAAACTTGCTAAAGCCGGGTAGGTATTCGTTCTGTAATTATTTATTGCTTGACTATATAGTATAATTATTGGATCTTTTAATAGCGATTTGTTTTTTGATATTGAATAGCGATTTAAAAAGGCATTAATTTTATCATGGTCTGGAAACATAGATTTTGAAAAAATATAGTCCACAAATTTTTCAATATTCCCTTTGAACTTTGAGTTTATCAATTCAAATATTTCGGGATGAAATGGGTTCGAAATATCGTTATAATAAAACTCAATAAAGGCTGTAAATAATTTTTTATCAGTGGTTAAATTATAATTTTTAAAATGCTTTTCAACGGTATTTTTTAAAGCTTTAATGCGTTTTTCAATAGCTTCACTATTGCTGGTTTTGTCAAACTCTGTTAAGGTGTAGAAACTACTTGCTAAATCATTAAGCTCAAGTGAATATATAGTTTCATAAAAATAGGTAGCTGCCTTTTGATAGGGTGTAATGCTATGGTACAAATTTTCGTATTGCTCAAGAATTGTTCCATATTCTTCTTTTCGGTTATTATCATTATTTACCCATTGCATAAACTCTTTCTCTAATGCTAGTTTTTTATCAATAGCATCGAGTTTTTTGAGACCTCGGTTTTCACCGATCCATTTTTTCCAACCATTTGACATTCCTGCAACCTTTGCTGAATATTTAATGCGAATTTCAGGATCGGTATTCATATCAGCTTTCATTATATCAAGCCCCTTTGTTCTAACTTTTATGCGGATAGGATTAATAGTTTCTGTTAGCCGTTTTACTGCTGCAGCGGGTAAATTTTCTTGAGTAGTGCCCGGATAGCCCATAACCATTGTGAAATCGCCCTTCTCAACACCATTTAAAGAGATGTTAAGATGCTTTAAGGGTTTGTATGGTACGTTTGCTTCTGAAATATCAGCAGGGTTGTTGTTGGAGTCGGCATATATTCTAAACATTGAGAAATCGCCGGTATGGCGTGGCCACATCCAGTTGTCGGTATCGCCTCCAAATTTACCAATGGCCGATGGCGGAGCACCCACCAAACGAATGTCGCGAAAAACTTCATATACCGATAAATAATATTCATTGCCCGCAAAGAATGGTTTAACTTTTGCTAAATAGTGAGTTCCTTCAACGGCATCTTGTTCAATAGCCTTTATATTTGCTTCGATTATAGAGTCGTAATACACATCTTGCATAGCATCATTTATATTGGCCAGTACTTTTGAAGTAACATCCTCCATGCGCTTTAAAAAGCATACACCTATACCTTCATTTGTTAATTCCTCCTCTTTGCTCATAGCCCAAAAACCATTGGTTAAATAATCGTTTTCAAGCGAACTGTGGGACTGAATCTGACTATAACCACAATGGTGGTTGGTTAATAGTAGGCCTTGGTTAGAAATTACCTCACCGGAGCAAAAATGGTGAAACGGGTTGTTTAACCTAACAAGACCAACAACAGCATCTTTTAAACTGGCGTTGTTTATATCATAAATATCTTCGACAGACAGCTTAAACCCCTGTTGCTGCATTTCTTCAATAGTATACTTTTCAAGTAATATGGGCAGCCACATACCTTCCGAGGCATTTAAATTGCCAATATAAAATGTTAGAAATGAGATGATGAAGATTTTTAGTATTTGCATGACAATAGTGTTTATGTGTTAAACTTTTTTAATTCGTCGTATAATTTTTGAATAGGTAAGCCCATAACGTTAAAATAAGAGCCTTCAATTTTTTCAATGCCAATATAACCTATCCATTCCTGAATGCCATATGAACCAGCTTTGTCGTATGGTTTATAATGTTCTAAGTAGTATTCAATTTCCTGTTTTTCAAGCTTTCGGAAGTAAACATCGGTACTTGCCCAGAAGGTTTTAGCAGTGTTTTTTGTTTTTAAGCAAACGCCTGTATATACGGTATGCTTGTTGTTTGATAAAGTTTCAAGCATTGAAAAAGCATTTTGGTAGCTGGTAGGTTTTCCTAAAACGGAATTATTAACCCAAACAATGGTGTCGGCAGTAATAACCAATTCATTGTTTTGCAAGTCATTATTAAAAGCTAAAGCCTTAAGTTCTGCTAAATAAACAGGAATTTCCTCTTTTTTTAATTCAGGAGGGTAAACCTCTTCGATCTCTTTAATCTTTATTTCAAAATTTAGTTTTAGCTCTTTTAAAAGGTTTTGCCGGCGCGGTGATTGTGAGGCTAATATTATTTTATACTTGTTTTCAATTGAAAGAAATGTCATTGTATTTTAGAAATTATTTTCCATGATGTATTTTGCCACAAGGGCATATAAAACGCCAGTAAGCATTATAAGTTTTATTAGCCAGCTAATGGCATGATATTGTTTTGCAGTTTTAGCTTTTGTAATTAATAAGGTGCTTACTAACAATGGAAGAGCTACGGCTAAAAGCAAGTACCATTTGGATAAGGGATCGTTCAGAAATTTGAAATATAAGAATCCTAAAAGCCAAATAATGGAAAGGGTAAGCACTATGCTCACTATTTTAGTGGCTTTAACGCCAATAACAACAGGAATGGTATTGCACCCATAGCTGCTGTCTCCTTCAAAGTCTTCAATGTCTTTTATAATCTCGCGCAATAGGTTGGTTAAAAATGCAAATAGAGCAAATGCAGCCAGCCAATAAAATATTATTTTAAATGAAATTCCAGAATTCAGCAGTAACGCTCCATATTCTGCATTTAAATAAATTAGTTCGAAGTATGCTACTTGAAGCGGAACTAGTGCAGTTAAAAATGAAACAACAAGGTTCCCAATTAAGAATTGCTTTTTATAAGTGGTTGAGTACAGCCAGAAAATACCTGCAAGTATAAAATATACAGCAGCTATAATTGGGTTTTTAAGAACCCATGATAAATAGATAGCTAAAAATAAAGCAATTCCAGTTAGTGTGAAGTGTAAAATTATAGCAAATCGGCGATGCACGGTATTGCCAATAATTACTTTATTCGGGCGGTTTATAAAATCTATTTTTCGATCGAAATAGTCGTTTATTACATAACCGGCTGCGCCCAATAATACATTTATTATTACAAGAATTAGAAACAAGTTATTGGGGAATTGTAAGGTAACTGATTCTCCTAAATTTAATGCATACCCAAAATGCAAAGCCGGTTCAATAATACCATAGCGTAATAGGTACATTGTAATGGGAACCATTAAAAGGTTCGGAAGTCTTATTAGTTTTAAATATTTTAACATTTTTTATCTTTCGCAGTTTTGAGCGAAATCAAAGATATATAATTATTAAGAAACTGTTAAGTTTTGTTTTTAGAATTTATTATAAAGAATCTTTTGTTAGATAGAGGCATTTTTGAGATGCATAAGCTGTTTCGAACTTATTTCGGTAGCCATCTGTGCTGAGCTTAGTCGACGTATAGTTACGCATCGAAAAAATAACGATTATATGGCAAAAAAGACAATTAATAAAACTGATGCCTGCCTGTCTGGCTAGAAAGGGATATATTTTAAACAGTTTCTAACAACCTAAAAAGTATATTAGAGCCCCAAAGCACAATAACAAATTCAGAATTTGAGTTGGTATTTTTAAGCTATGGAAACATTAATTTTTTAACGCTTTTAAGGAGTTCAATCGAAGCATCAATCTCTTCTTTACGAATAGCAACGCTTTCAATATTAAAACCAATAGGAATGTTTTTGCCTGAACAGAAATCGATTAATTCGGCGGCAATTAATTCGCAGAATTCTACCGATTTTGCTAGAATATTTTTGGAATGCTTAAGGTCGTTTTTTAACCAAACCGGTATGTCAATACCCAACCAGTTCATAAATTCCAATGTTTTTAGCGAACCACAAGGTGTAAGTGTGAATATTATAGGAGCCAAGGCTCTATTTTGTTCAAGTGAACCGTAATAATAATCGGAAAGAAAATTTTTTGAGTTTTCAATTTTATATACACATTGCGAGATAAAGAAACTGCATCCTTGGTCCATTTTATTAAAAACCCGTATGTGTTCATCTCCTTTAACAAAGTGGCGCTCTGGTATGGTTACTCCGCCCAATAAAATGTCAGACTTTAATTCTTTTTTAATTTTGTATGCATCTGATAAAGAAAGGCTTGTTTGTTGTTTTTGCGAAGGGCTGCCTACAAAAACAGAATAATCAACTTTATAAGCGGGGTTTAATGTCCAATCTTTAAAGCTTTGCCTATTGTACTTACCTACACTATTATATATAATTTTAGGAGTATTAAGCTCTGATAAATACTTATTGCTATAAAAATCGGGAGCTAATGTTTCCATAAAAGGGAAGGGGCGAGGCTCATTGGTTCTCGATGATTCATCTTGTATGTCATATAAAATTAGGCCATCCAGGTTTAGGTTTTTTAAACGCGCTACTTGTTTGTCGGCAATAATTTTAAATCTTGCTTCTTCCGTTTTTCGTTTTGGAGGAGTAAGTCCGTAAAATATATATCCTGTTTCTTTATTTAAAATTCGATCTTTTAGCATTGTAGTGTTTTATGTTCAAGTGGTATATGCGAATCTATTGGCTTCTGTCTTATAAATTCTAGGTAAAGGTGATAATTTCCCCTTGCAACTCAACCCAATTGCCTTGTGCTCGTAATACTTGTTCAATTACATCACGTACACAACCTTGACCACCATCAATATTAGAAATGTATTTTGATATCTGTTTTATTTCAACGGCAGCATCACCCGGGCAAGTTGGAACACCCACCATAGCAAGTACAGGGTAGTCAGGTATATCGTCGCCCATATATAATATGGAGTTTAAATCAATATGGTGTTTTTTTGAGAAGTTAACTATAGAATCGCTTTTTTTAAACGAACCCATATACATATCTTCAATACCAAGATAAATAAGCCTTTTTTTTGTTCCTTCATTATGGCTTCCAGCACTAATAATGCCGACCGGATATCCTTTATCAAGAGCATATCTTACAGCAAAACCATCTTTGGCATTCATTTTTCTTACTTGCTCTCCATCTCCCATACAGTAAATACTGCCATCGGTAAAAACGCCATCCACATCAAATACAAATGCTTTTACTTTTCTTAAATCTTCTTTGAAATTACTCATGCTATAATTGATCTTTATTTATTGCTTCTGGCCTTTTTTTAGGTTCCAAATATTTTGCGACACAAAACTATATATTTTTTCTAAACTAGCCGAAGATAATAGTTTTAAGTGAGCTGCAATTGTTTGCTCGTCGTTACGCACAGCCGGACCTGTTTGTGTCAGGCCAGGAGTGATGCTTTGAACCTTTTTAGCTGTTTCGCTAATAAGAGGTTTTATAATATCGAAAGGTATTTCTTTTTCGGCTAGTATTTGTTCTGCAACATGAAACATATGATTTGAAAAATTATTGGCAAAAACTGCCGCAATATGGCATTGAAGTCTTTGTTCGGAATTTAACTCATATACCGAATTCGATAACTTTTTAGCAAGAGAAATAAGTTGATTTTTATTTGAGTCATTGTTGGCTTCAATACAAAAAGGTACGTTTGAAATATCCAATTCTACATTTTTTGTAAAACTTTGTAAAGGGTAAAATACGCCATAATTTTTAAACTTCTTAAGAGCAGATACAGGAACACTTCCAGCAGTATGAACTATGAGTTTTGGTTCAAAAGGTATTTGGCTAATAATGTCAGGAATGGCTGAATCTGAAACGCAAATTATAATAATATCGGCCTGATTGCTTAATTTTGACATTGAGTTGATGGGTTGAGCTCCAATTTTATTTGTAATTTTTTGAGCAGTTTCAATATTACGGCTAAAAACCTGAAGGATTTTAAAACCATTGCCAAATAGATTTTTAGATAAGTGCCAAGCTACATTTCCCGCACCGATAATCGATATTTTAACCGTTTGCATTATCATTTCGTGCAAATATAGCCAAACAATTAATTTTTTTATTTAATTTTTTTGCGCTTTGATTCCTATCCTGATTAATTCATGCGTTTAGTTTAGTGCAAATACAACTTGGAATACCTGCTTACGTAGTTCCCTACTTCAAAAGGATTGCAAGGAAGTTAGATGTGCTGAAATAAATGCACTTTAGTAAAATTTGACAAAATTAATTTCAACACTTAACTCGCATTATTCATCAAATTCCGTTATGATGAATTGAAATGCGGGTTACCCCGACATAGCCGAACCCAAATTTGAGCATCAAATTT
>JAQICC010000311.1 GCA_027858735.1 Salinivirgaceae bacterium | reverse complement strand
TCCCGTACCGGAGGTCGGGAGGGTTATACCTAAGTAAAGCGCCTCTTCACTTTGTTCGAATCGCTCAACTTAGGTAGAAGCTAAAGCGAGATGCACTAAAGTACATAGTTTTAACTACTAATGAAACCAATAAAAAGAAAACATACTATTGTGTCTTGAAAAAGTGGATAATAACCTGCTCAAAAAAAAATTATCCTCACTTAGTTTTTTATTCTATATCTTTTTCATATTTTTGTATTCCTATATTTGCGATAGGATATAAGGGATATGAAGAATGTAAAAAATAAAATCATGATCAATAATACAATACTTGGCACAATTGGAAATACGCCACTCGTAAAGTTAAATCGAGTAGCGAATGCAGATAAAGCTACAATAGTGGCAAAGATAGAAGCCTTTAATCCAGCAGGATCGGTAAAAGACCGAACCGCTTATTCAATGATAACAGAAGCTGAAAATAAGGGTTTGATAAAAGCCGATACGACTATTATTGAACCTACAAGCGGTAACACCGGAATAGGCTTAGCAATGTGCTGTGCAGTAAAAGGATACAAGCTTATTCTTACCATGCCCGAAAGCATGAGCATTGAGCGCCGTAAAATATTATTGGCTTATGGTGCCGAATTGGTGCTTTCTTCAGGTGATGGCGGTATGAAAGGTGCAATTGCTAGAGCGGAGGAACTTTGCCAGGAAAAAGACAATTCGTTTATGCCTATGCAATTTGAAAACTTGGCTAATCCGGCCATTCATAAACGAACTACAGCGCCCGAAATTTGGGAACAAACAGCTGGCAAAATAGATATTTTTGTAGCCTGTGCAGGAACAGGTGGTACCATTACAGGAACCTCAGAAATTTTAAAACAGAAAAATCCCAAAATCAAAACGGTGGCAGTAGAACCGCTATCCTCTCCCGTTCTGTCTGGAGGAAAATCAGGCAAACATAAAATACCGGGTACTGGACCTGGGTTTATCCCCAAAATAGTTGATAAGCAATTCATTGATGAAATAGTTAGTATTGGCGATGAAGAAGCTTTGGACATGACCAGAATTCTTGCAAGTAAAGAGGGTATTTTGTGCGGCATTTCTTCGGGTGCAGCAGTTTGTGCCGCATCAAAATTAGCTGCATTGCCCGAAAATCATGGAAAACTAATCGTAGTAATTCTGCCCGATACTGGTGAACGCTACCTGTCTGAATTATAAAATACTAAAAAAATGATTGAAAAAAGAACTCGTAGTATCGTAAAAGGATTTTCATGGCGAGTATTTGCTACACTTGACACTATACTTATTTCTTGGCTAATTACAAACCAATTAAAATTTGCATTGTCTATTGGTGGCATTGAGGTAATAACTAAAATCTTTCTTTATTATTTCCATGAGCGTACTTGGAATAAAATAAAATTTGGAAGAAAAGGAGCAACACTTGAATACAACATTTAAATCGTAAAACAATGTACACTATACCAGAAAATTATAAAACCGAACTGCAGCAATACCGCAAAATGGTAAGCCAAACCACTAACAATGAAATAGATCCCTTGGAATTTAAAATTTATCGTGTAGTACGCGGAATTTATGAGCAGCGAACTTCAGGAAAATTTATGATCCGCATACGTTGCTCAGGAGGAATTATAAGCCCTGAACAACTACTGGGAGCTGCACAAATAGCTAAAGACTATAATTCTTTGGTTATACACATAACAACCCGACAAGAGATTCAGATTCATAATTTAAAGTTAACCGACACTCCCTCCATTATGGAGAAGCTGTTAGAAATAGGCTTAACCACAAAGGGCAGTGGTGGCAATACAGTACGTAATATTATTGCCTCGGTGGATGCAGGTATTGGAACTAACGAAGTATTCGACATTTCCCCTTATCAAATTGGCCTTACCAACTTTTTAATTGCGCGTGAAAGTTCATTTAACATGCCACGAAAATTGAAAATTGCATTCTCAAATTCAGACGAAGATAACTCGCTGGCAGCTTTCAACGACTTAGGTTTTATTGCAAAAATACAAAACGGCCAAAAAGGTTTTAAAGTTTATATTGGAGGATCGCCTTCTGTTAAACCTATGGTGGGCTATGTACTTTTCGATTTTATACCCGTTAATGATATTATAGGAGTAGCACTTGCTGTTGTTGACCTTTTTCATAGGTATGGCAATCGAAAAAACCGACATAAAGCAAGGCTTAGGTATGTCTTTTACAAATATGGTAAAGAAAAGGTTTTTGCTTTCTTCAATGAAATATATAACCAATACAAAACACTCGATCATGAAAGCTTTAACATCAAATCAAAACCCAGCCAGACTAATAATACAATAACTCCAGAAATTGTTACGGACAAGTATTTTGACAAATGGCTCAAAAATTATGTAACCCCACAAAAGCAAAAAGGAATTTTCTCAGTTACAATACCTATTCCTTACGGAAACATGACACCACAGCAAGCCATTGGTGTTGCCAACATAGCAATTGAATGGGGTGAAGATTCTCTACGCTTTTCGCGCAGACAAAATATTCATTTAAGACATATACCGAAAGATTATTTAGACAATGTTTATTCTAGGCTTCAACAAAATGATATAAATACAAACGAAGCTCGAATTATTGGTAACCTGGTATCGTGTACTGGTGCAGACACTTGTCAATTGGGCATATGTTTTTCTAAAGGTGGATTTAAAGCCATAAACGAAAAACTGGCAACAAACTCAAACATTAATGAATTGCCACCAATAAATATTAACATAAGTGGTTGCCCTAATGCATGTGGACAGCATTTAGTTGCAGACCTCGGTTTTGCTGGCAAAGTTAGCCGCAACGAAAAAATTTACCCTGCATACAGTATTTTTGCCGGAACCATTATTAAAGATGGACAAGCCACATTACCAAAACTTTTGGGCGAAGTAGCGGCTAAAGATATAGCTGACTTTACAAACGACATTCTCAACTTATATGCTGAAATAAATAAACGGCAACCTTTCCACCAATTTATAAGCGAGAATCAAGATAGCATCTCAAATATTGTGGAAAAATACAAAACGATACCATCGTATGAAGATGATAAAAAGTACTATATAGACCTTGGCAACAACGACTTATTCACATTAGCGGCACGTGGCACTGGCGAATGTTCAGCCGGATTATTAGATTTAATAGAAGGCGAATTGAGAATTATTCAAAAATGTAACGAGTCAATGCAAGGACAACAAGAAATTGAAGAACAAACCATTTTGCTAAACGAATCAATTTATGCTGCAACCAGACTTTTGGGGTATATAAGCAAACAGCAACAGCTGCCAGCTCAAGAGGGTCTAAAGCTAGCAAAGGAACACTGGGCTGCAATGGTTGGCTTTAACAACATCGAGACTCCTATTTTTGATTGGGTGACAGAGGGTAATTTTATCAAACTAATTAGTAATAAAGAAAAAGTAATGGAATTTACAAACAAAGCAACAAGCTATTATAAAAATTTGGGCGATAACCTACAACCGCAACAAATCTTAAAAGAAATAACCCCAACTGAATTACAATCTCTGCTACATAATAAAATTCCAATTCAGCTGATTGATGTGCGTGAAGATTGGGAAAAAGAAATGGCCGATATTGGAGGTGAACTTATTCCCTTAGGTGAAATCAACAAGGCTTTTGACAAGTTTACCGCTGACAAGCAAACCATTATTTATTGCCGAACAGGAAGACGCAGTGCAGAAGCTATTAAGCAAATTGAAAATAAACTTGGCTTAACTAATCTATATAATTTACAGGGAGGTATTCATGCCTGGGCCGATGCTATTGACAATTCAATTCAAAAATATTAATCATATCAAATAAATTATAAACAAATGAAAATAGATATAGAACGATTAAATTCTGCTTGCAATTTAAAGGCAACTAACGAAGATGGTATATCCATTTTAATGGATGGTTCACCCGAAGTAGGTGGCCAAAATAAAGGTCTGCGACCCATGCAATTATTACTTGCCTCAATTGGCGGATGCAGTTCTATTGACATTATAAGCATACTTCAAAAACAGCGACAAGGCTTACGTGATATTAAAATTGAAATAGAGGCCCATCGGCAAACTGATGTTACTCCAGCCTTGTTTTCTAACATTACGGTGCACTTTATTCTATTTGGCGATATTGATGAAAACAAGGCCCAGAAGGCCGTTGAACTATCAATGGATAAATACTGCTCGGTGGCTCGTATTTTGGAAAAAACCTGTGATATTAAATATAGCTATGAAATTAAAGATTAGGTATCCCACTGATTAATAGGTTTGCGTTTCCTAGTTATTATGGCATGTTAATATCACCTTTAACAGCTTGTTAACAAAGGCAAATAAAACAATTAGTTAACTTTGCTGTATAGTTAATTATAATGGAGAAGCTAAAACAAAATACGACTAGGTTTTTATCGCTAATTCTAGCCATAATTGTGTGGGCTAGCAGCAGTGGTTTTAGTTTTTACAGCCATACTTGCAGCCATAGCGGAGCAAAAAATCATTCAGTATTTATCCCTGCAGAAAAATGTGAGCATGCAACAATAGAATCAATTAATGATAGTTGCTGCAAAATAATGGAAGAAACTTCGTGTTGTGAAACCCCTCAAAAAGAAAAAGAAAAAACAGCGGATTGCTGCGACGATCAAAAAGAATTTAAAAAACTTGATACTCAAACGTTAGTTTCACAGAATATTATAGAATTAAAAAGCTTAAAAACCCTTATAATTGAAGCTTTATTTGCAAATACTTTTCTTGCAAATAGTTATAAAAATAATGATTTTGATTTATCTTTTGATGAATGGCCTCCACCAAAATCAACGTTACAATTCCTTTCCAATATTCAGGTTTATATAATTTGATTTCAATTTTAAATTATCTATTAGAACACTATTAATGCTGAGTGAAATATAAATCTCAGATTTTTCAGTGCACACATTATCGATAATTTTTCTATTAACCATTTACAAATTGGAAATCAACCTTTCTGTATCAATTATTGCAAAAAGCGTAAAATATAAATCTAATGAAAACTATACATATAAAACTAATAATATTAAGTTTTGTATTATTTATTAACATCCAAAATATATGGTCAAAAACCATTGAAGGTTGGGTATACGACCACATGAGCCAAAAAACTCCTTTAATAGGGGTTAACATATACTGGTTGGGCACCACAAATGGTACCATTACAAACGCCAATGGATATTTTAATTTGCCACAAACAGAAAATAATAAAATACTCATTTTTAGCTACGTAGGCTACCAAACCGATTCGATTAATGTTAGCAATCAAAAGCAACTAACTATTCATCTTCGTTCGGGATCTGATTTAAATGAAGTCACAATTAAAGAAAGGGTTCAATCATCAGGAATCTCAAAACTGAACCCAATTTTAACCCAGAACATTACCAGCAAGGAGTTAACAAAATTCGCTTGTTGTAATCTATCAGAAAGTTTTGAAACCAACACATCAGTTGATGTGGCATACGCAGATGCTGTATCAGGCATCAAGCAAATAAAAATGCTCGGATTATCGGGTAGATATTCGCAGTTAATGCTTGAAAATATTCCGATACTTCGTGGTAGCGAAACTGCTTTTGGTCTCAATTACATTCCCGGAACATGGATGGAATCCATACAAGTATCAAAGGGTACATCTGCAGTAAAGAATGGCTATGAAAGCATTACTGGGCAAATAAATATCATCTACCAAAACCCCGACAACAATGAAAAAACACATTTGTACTTTTATGGTAATCAAGATGGTAAAGTTGAGTCAAATGCAGGTCTTAGCTTTAAAGTAAATCCGAAATGGAATACAAACCTTTTAATTCATGGCGCATCAAATTCACGGCAGTTGGATATGAATAAGGATGGATTTTTAGACAAACCTCTCTCGTACACCGGAAACTTTATGAACCGATGGAATTACAAGGGAGAAAAGGTTGAAGCCAAATTGGGAATCTCGTATCTTCAAGAGACCCGTACTGGTGGGCAGACTGCCTTTGATCATTCTAAAGCTCAAAATGAGCAGTCTAATTATGGTATTGGGATTGACGTTAACAGACTAAACGCCTTTTCAAAAATTGGTTTCCTACTTAAGCGATCAAACACCAGCATTGGGTGGATAACATCTGCAAACTACTTTACACGAGAATCATTTTATGGAAATAACACGCTTGATGTTGACCAAATAAACCTTTATACCAACTTAATGTTTCAGTCGTTTATTGGTAATACCCAACATACCTATACAACTGGGCTAAGTGTAGTATACGATGATAATAAGGAGTGGTTTAATCGTGATGATTTAGGGTTTTCTGAACTTGTGCCTGGCACTTTTTTCGAATACAATTACATACCATCAGAAAAATTCTCTTTATTGGTTGGATTAAGAAGTGATTACAGTAATTTACATGGTTTGTTTGTTACCCCCCGAGCTCATGTTAAATATAAACTTTCGGAATATTCAACCGCTCGAGCTTCAATTGGCAAAGGTTACCGAACTCCAATAACCATTAGTGAAAATACACAATACTTGGCCTCATCCAGAACTTACGTAATTGAGGATAAAAATATTCAAGAACAGGCCTGGAACTATGGTTTAAGCTTAAGTAACGAAATTCCTCTTGGTAAACGAAAGGCCTCTGTTACATTAGAATACTTCCGAACCGAATTTACAGATCAATTAATGGTTGATTTAGAGCAAAGCTCGCAAGAAGTGCATTTTTATAATCTCGATGGCAGATCGTATGCCAACAGTATACAAATTGAAGCATTTTATGAACTTTTTACCCAATTCGAATTAACAGGCGGTTTAAGGTTTAATGAAGTAAAATCGGATTTTAAAAACGATTTTAAAGATGTTCCTTTTCAAAGTAATTACAAAGGCTTATTTTCAGCACAATACCGAACAAATCTTGACAAATGGCAGTTTGATGCAACCATTCAGTTTCATGGCACCCAAAGGCTACCTGATATTGACAACAACTCCAATAGAAGATCTAAAGAATACATCAACCTAATTGCTCAAGTAACCAAAAACTACCGCTATTGGAGTTTTTATATTGGTGCCGAAAATTTGGGTAATTACACACAAAAGAATGCAATAATAGCACCTGAAGACCCTTTTGGAAGTAGCTTTGATGCAAGCCAAATTTGGGGACCGCTATATGGTAGAATGTTCTATATTGGTATTAAATACAAACTTGATAAACGATTTTAAAACCCATCAGAGCAGGTACTCTGGTACAAACTATAAAATTATGAAAACAATTAAAAAAATAATCGTAGTAATTTTAGCTGTTATAGCTATAAATGCAACAGCACAAACCGAAAAAGCAACATTTCAGTGTAATTTCGATTGTCCAAGTTGTAAAGAAAAGGTAATGAAAAATATACCCTATGAAAAAGGCGTGAAAAGTGTAGAAGTTGATTATGATAATAAACTTGTAACCATTGAGTATAAAGAAGGCAAGAATTCACCCAATGATTTAAAAGCTGCATTGGTGAAACTTGGCTATAACACTCAAATAATGGGAACACCAACTTCTTTTATTGTGAAAGGGAATTGTGGTATGTGCAAAAACAAAATTGAAACGGCGGCTAAATCTATCAATGGTGTTTCTTCTGCTTTGTGGGAGGCTGCTAGCCAAAACCTTACAGTCGTATACAACAAATCAACTACAGAAATTGAAACCATACATAAAGCCATTGCCAATGTAGGATACGATACTGACAAGCTAAAAGCAGAAGATGAAGTTTATAACAAACTTCATAGCTGCTGTAAATACGATAGGTAAAGCATTCCTAAGTCAATCATAAATTACATACAAAAATTATGAAAGCCGCCAGCAGAGGGGCATACCTGTTGACCGTTTACCGAATACTGTTTACTTTTGACTGCTGATTTTAGACAGACTGTTGACTGTTGACTGTTGACTGTTGACTGTAGACTGTTGACTGTTGACTGTAGACTGATTACTACCGACTGAAGACTGTAGACTGAAGACTGATTACTGATTACTGTAGACTGATTACTGCTGACTATTTTTAATCTTCTCATAGTTCTCCAAATATAAATCTTCCACTTTCTTTCTTGCCCATGGAGTTCGCCGCAAAAACTTCAGGCTCGATTTTATGCTGGGATCTTTTAAAAAGCAATTTATAGGTATCAAATTTCCAAGCATATCCCAATCAAAATGTTCAACCAACTGTGTTAAAAGCACCTCTAGTTTTATTCCATGTAGTGGATTGTTTATTTGTTCTTTTTTCATGCCACAAAGTTATTAAAATCAGTTGTTTAATTTTATTTAATAGACAAACTAATCAAATAAAAATTACTATATTGATGACGCTAATATTGTATACTAAATGACTGAGCTAAAAAAACATTGGAATAAAATATATGCAAAAAAGCATGACAGTGAAGTTAGTTGGTATCAACTAAATCCAGAAACATCGCTTAATTTAATTCAGAAATATTCCATTACAATAAATAACTCATTCATTGATATTGGTGGCGGAAATTCAAACCTTACCAAACATTTATGCGAAAAAAAATACAACAATTTTTCGGTGCTTGATATTTCAGAAGAAGCCATAGAACGGTGTCGTGCTAAACTAAGAAAGTGCAAAGGAATTCAAGAATTATTGGTATGTGACATACTTGATTTTGAGCCATCAAAACTTTTTCACATATGGCATGACAGAGCTGTCTTTCATTTTTTAACTGAAAAAAAAGATATTAATAAATATATACACATTGCCTCAATGAGTATTGCACATAATGGTTATTTACTGCTTTCAACTTTTGCGTTAACAGGCCCCAATAATTGCAGTGGTTTACCCGTTAAACAATATAGTATCGAAAAGCTTGAAAAGCTTTTTTCTCCAAATTTCTCCTTGGTGGAATCGTTCGAAGAAACCCATAAAACCCCTTTAAAAATTGAACAAAATTATATATGGGTTGTTCTAAAAAGGAATTAAGAGCAGTAGAAAAATAGCTCACATTAGTTTTATTCTGGTACTTAATTCTTTAAATTAAAACATGAACAGCTTTTGGAACGAAAAATATGCTGGAACTGATTATCTGTACGGTAAAGAACCTAACGCATTTATCAAGCAAGAACTAAAAAAACTCAAACCCGGTAAAATATTATTTCCGGCCGAGGGCGAAGGGCGAAATGCCATTTACGCGACCACTCATGGCTGGGATGTTGTAGCTTTCGACCCAAGTACAGTAGCCCAACAAAAGGCATTGAAACTTGCAGATCTTAATCAGGTAACTATAAATTATCAAATAATTGGGTATAACGAAGCGCAATTTACCAACGACAGCTTCGATGTAATAGCACTTTCTTTTGCCCACATGCCTCCCGATTTAAGAGTAAAAATGCACAAAAAATATTACTTGTGGCTTAAATCTGGTGGAACATTAGTATTAGAAGGTTTTTCTAAAAAACAACTACAATACAATTCAGGCGGCCCCAAAGATATTAGTATGTTGTTTTCAAAAAAAGAATTAACAAATGATTTTAAACAATTTTCGCAAATAGAAGTTACTGAAAAAACCTTCCATTTAAACGAAGGAACTGGCCACTCGGGTAATGGATCACTAATTCAACTTTGGGCAAAAAAATAATATAATATTTTAAACAACTGAGCATACTCCGAAAGGTCAAATAATTGTAATTTAGTCATCCGATGAATTCATAATTGACTGCATTACAGACCTGAATTGGTTCAGTGTTTTGCTAAAGTATTCATCGGGTGACTTTT
>JAQICC010000238.1 GCA_027858735.1 Salinivirgaceae bacterium | reverse complement strand
TTCGTTTAATTCGTGCAATTCGTGGACAAAAAAATAATTGCGTAGCAATTAGCTAATTCGGCTAATTCTTATTTGATTTTTTTATATTACCTGTTTGGTTCTGGCTTGTCCAGGTTAGGCAATAGGCAGTAGTGATTTCTTTATGTTTGAGAGGTTGTTTTTGTTAATGTTTTAAATATCAGCGCTATGTGACTCGTCTAACATCTAACATCTAAAAATCTAACGATCTATTGCCATTAGGCAGGCATCTCAAAATCTAACGATCTATTGTTATCTTTATATTTCTGTTAACCGGTAAAATTTAAACCATGGCTTCAATTACCCATAAACTCGACCGCATTGCAATCACCGTAAAATCGCATATGCTCCTTAGGCAATTGCTCAAAGAAACCCCCACGCTTGAAGAAATTATGCGAAATGCCAGAAATGAATCTGAGGCATTGATTGGTGTGAGAAACTGGGTGCTGGATAAAATTAAAAAAGATCAGGATGCATATAATTATTATAAAAGGGAAGCCCATGGGAGGGAAGCATTTGAGAAACTGACCTGGAAAGATTTTGCTGCGATCCGTATTTTGGATTATATTGACAATGCAGGCCGTGAATTTGATGATCTGCAGGGCATTTAAACAGAAAAGCACATTCAACACAAACAAATTGACAATGTATAGATTTGAACCAGGAAGTTATCAAACACCATCAGGATTTTTACCTGCATTGGCTTGTTTCAAAATTGAAAAGAACAAGATGGAAACGTTAGATTATATCTTGACTAATACCAAAATTATTGAACCAAATGAACAGCAATTCAGGGACATTTTTTTCCACTCCCAAATTAGCTGATTAACACGCAAAAATAAAATTTGCTAAAAAATATTTTTCGCACTATTTTTATGGCACAAGCCATGGCTTTCACCATGGCCGGTGTTTTTCCATAAAGCACTGATTTTTAATTATTTAATATTTTAAAAGCCTGCTACAGCAATTGCCTGATTAGCAGGCTTTTGTTTGTTTTATATTTATGTAAATATAGATATTATTATTGTTTATACCAAATTTTATATCTTGAAAATCAGTGTTATTTCAATAATTTTTTTAAGGCAATTTACTTGCATTAGGAAAAACATGTTTTTCAAAGTCCGGGGCAAATTGCTATTAACCAGATTCACAAGGTTTTAACACACTTCTGCCCGGGATTGAGTCAAGATTTGGTTACTTTATCTGATTTTCGGCAACGTAAACAATACCGCACGCAAGAGTTAGGCATGGCCGGTATTGCCATGTTCATGTTTAAGGAAGGTAGTCGCAATGCTTTTAATAATGAAAGAAAAGATCCCCGGTTCCGGGACAACTACAACAAACTTTTTGGGTTGTCTCTTCCTCACATGGACAGTGTTGATGATTTTTTTCGACAGCTTCCCGAAACGGAGTTGGAAAAGGTAAAAGTAAACATGGTCTCTCATCTTATCAGGAAAAAAGTATTGGAGTCCTGGAAATTCAGAGGCCATTATGTCGTGGCCATTGATGGAACTGGTATGGCTACCTTTGACCAAAGACACTGTGATAGTTGTCTGAGTAAAACATCCAAAAACGGAGTTACCTCCTATTTCCACAATGTATTAGAGGCAAAGCTTCTTACTACCTCAGGCATGAGCCTGTCGATCGCTACTGAATGGATAAGCAATGAGGGGAAAAAGAGTTACCAGAAACAGGACTGTGAACAAGCAGCCTTTGTGCGTCTGGCGGCTAAGATCAAGAATTATTTCCCCCGATTACCCATCGTGATGGTTGCCGATGGGTTATACCCAAAAGCCGGGTTCTTCAATATTTGTCGACAAAATAACTGGAAGTATATCGTAACATTAAAAGATGGTAGCTTAAAAAGCCTGCAAGAAGAAATAAGCTGGGAAAAACGTGTGAACCACAAACAAAAAAGCGAAATAACAAGGGTTGATAAAACCACGGTGACCATCCTTAATTGTCAATGGCTCAAAGACCTGTCTTATAGGGAGCATACCTTAAACTGGGTTGAATGCATTGAAGAGAATACATCAAAAAAAACAGGAGAAAAACACTGGCAAAGATTTGTGCATTTGACAAATATGGACATTGACTCTAATTTGTGCATAGGCATAAGTGACACTGGTCGACTGCGCCAAAAAATAGAAAATGAAGGTTTTAACGCTCAGAAGAATCATGGATATGCCTTAGAACATAAATACTCAAGGGTAGATTTTCAGGCTATGCGAAACTACTATCAATGTTTACAAATTGCCCACATCATAAACCAGTTAGTGGTGGCCAGTAAAACCATCAATACCTTGCTCAAAAAAACATGGAAATTTACTGAAAAGCACCTATGGAAAAGGCTTTTAAGTTTCATGTCAGAGGTAGCCATTTTTGAATCTGAGTTAACAAACCTTACAGCCAGTAGATTCCAAATAAGACTGGAATAAAAAAAAGAATGGGGATGTCCTGCTCCGTAAATCAGGAAAAAACCTTTGCTAAAGCTGATTGCCTATAATAAAATACATTGCGGGAGTCTTCTTCCACGGGTAATATGATTATACCGGGACAGGGAATGTATTGTCCCAAACTTTAACTAATTTTACCTATTTCTACTTTACTAAAATAAAAAACATGTTTCAAAATCAATAATTTCGGCATTCTTAAAGGGTTTAGTTACAGTCATATTTTGTTATCAACCACCTTAATAGTAGATGTCTGAATTGTTTATGGTGATTTCTTTCGGGCTGTAAGTCCGGCTTAATTCAGCCCAACGTATCAAGTTGGGAATTTTAGCATATTAGTATTGTCGCCCTGTAAGGGCAGTTAATTGAATAATAATATTGAGTTAAGTTGGGCTTTCAGCCCGCATGAAAAAAATCTCACAAATCCAGGAGCGCTGCCCCGGGCTGAATTAAGTTAGCCATTCAGGCTGTATTTACAGATTCCGGGAGTCATTTCTTCTTGTCTTGTTTAAAGTCGTAAATTAGAATTAATGATAAGGGCAACGAAACACGCAAAATTTATTTCTCTTCTGATTAGGAAATGTTGGCAACCGGTATATTGGAATACTATCGCTCACGCTTCCAAATAGAATTGGAGTATCGCGACGGAAAACAATTTGCCGGATTGGAACAGTGCCAGGCAAGAAGTGAAAATAAATTGAATTTCCATTTTAATGCTTCGCTCACATCTATCAATCTTGCTCGAATATCTCATTGGCTCAGCATCCCAAAAGAGCAACGTCAGGCTTTTTCAATGACTGATATTAAAACCCTTTATCACAACAAAATACTCTTAGAGCGATTTATTGATGTGTTCGCTATAAACCCAAACACGAGAAAAAATCAAAAAATTGTCAAAGAGCTTATTAAATACCGAACTTTGGCCGCGTAAACTTTAACGGACTATTGCTACTTGAAATTATAATAATAAGTGCTTTTCAATCGTAAAAGGAGCCTTGATTATAGTGTTTTTTATAGTGTTTTTTTTACATGAGAAATCTGGCCCATACTTGTAAATCTGAGCCAATTCTCTATTTCAATTTCCAAATATGGGTCAAATATTTTTTTTAGGCTGATTAATTCATGAATTTTCGTCATGAGATGTTCAAATATCAAGAAATACAATCAACCGCAGATAAAAATGATGCAGGTAATAATAAATTATTTCCAAATCATTTTTATTGAGGACGGTTGTATTTT
>JAQICC010000135.1 GCA_027858735.1 Salinivirgaceae bacterium | reverse complement strand
CACTCGGACGCCCCCCGCGCAAACACCTAAACTCGACAACATCTACAGCAAAGATATTTACCGATGTTGTTTTGCCGACCTGACGGGCACCCCTTAAAACCAGCGGTTTTCGAGTGCCTTTAGCAGCCCATTCTCTAAAACTTTCTATAATTTCGCGTGCAAACATATATGCAAATATAAGTAAAGAAAATTGAATCATGCGACTTACATGTAGAAAAGTCAGGGTTGTTTTTAGTGTTTTATGTAGAATAGTCAGGGTAAATATTCCGTATTTATGTAGGAATGTCAGGGTAAAACATATTTAAACGTAATATACTAAATATTAAGTGTTGTTTGTCTTTATTTATGTTGTCAATTTTGTAATTGTATTTAAAGATTTTTTCCTTATTTTAATATTTCGAATCAGAACGATTTTATTATGTTTCAAACCCACATTTAATTGTCACCAATAAAAATATGATTGTTGAATAATGTATAAGGAGCGCTAATCAAATTAATATCAAACTTTAAAGAAGGTTCGACTCTGGAGCTTGCACTATGTATTCTAAATGAAATTTGCCAACCTTCATTTAAAGATACAATTAGGGTAGTTTTGGAATCACCTTCGTAAACAACTTCTATTAATCTTGTTGGCAATTTTAATTTTTGAATTTTTGCTTTTGGATTAATATCTTTAAAGGGTTGGTTCAGTGTTCCATGCAAATTGTAGGCTTGAACCTGAACGGTATTTCTTCCCTTCATTACCTTATAAAAGTCTTTATTGCCAATTAAATATTCAACTAATTTTTGTGGAATTTGTAATGGATGTTCCTTATCAAGTCTAAGTAGTTCTTTTCGGAAAGCATTTAATAATGGCACATAGATTTTATCATGCATATTTGGAATTGATGTCCATTTCGTATTTTTATCTTTTTGTTTTAGATTAGTAAGAAAATCAAAAATAGGCTCAATTTCATCAAAGTAATCACGTGAACAAGGTATCCCAATCCATTTTTCTCCAAAATCAATTTTTTGAGATAATCTACAATGTTTAACTGCACGATGGTTGTTTTTTGCTGAAATTCCAATTTCCCATTTCTGTTGTAATAAACGAATTGCCAAGACATCTCTAACATCTCCTGATTGTCCTTCACTATCTGAAACTATTTCAAGTTGCAAAATATCTTCAGGGCTTATGCTGTTTGATAAATTTAGCAAGATAATATGCTAATCTAACAGGAACTGCATTTCCTATCATTTTATAACCTGCTGAAATGTTATCGTAGTGGAAAATGAAATTGTCTGGAAAAGTTTGTATCCTTGCACATTCCCGTACACTCAATCTTCTATAAAGATGTTCTTTGCCTTTTATAAATTCTCGTTTATTTTGTTCAATAAACTTCATTTTTGGTGCCTGTGGGTGTAATGGTGCATGTCTGGCTCCTGCTTGTATCGTAAATGAAACTTCATCCCAACTCCGGACACGATTTCGTGACATAAATATACTTGAAAAGCCCCCATCCATATATTCATGATTTGGGACACTACAGTTTCCGTTATTAGCATTTTTCCCATTCTTGGCACTTAAAACGTTATCTGTTAAATCTCCAATAGCTTTACTTAGGGGTACAATTTCTTTAAAACCTTTAGGAAATTTAAAATCAACTTTTAAATCGCTCCTGAAACCAATGAAAAATACTCTTTTCCTATCCTGTGGTACTTTAAAATCCTTTGCATTTAACAACTTAAAATGTAAATCATAACCAATGCCAGCATTTTTAAAATGACTTTTAATATTTTCAAGAGCATCCTTATGTCTCAACAAAAGCATTCCTGATACATTTTCAGCCAAGAAAAAATATGGTTGCTTTGCTTCAAGAAGCCTAATAAACTCGAAGAACAATTGCCCTCTATTGTCTTCAATGCCACGTTTAGAGCCTGCTTCGCTCCAACTCTGGCATGGGGGGGGCCACCAATTATACCATCACAATAAGGAACATCCTCATTTGAAATTTGTGTAATGCTTCGTGTATCTAAAATTGTGTTAGGATGATTTTTTTCGTATGTTTTCCAAATATCTTTATCATATTCATTTGCCCAGACTACATTGAATCCAGCATTTGAAAATCCTAAATCAAGTCCACCAGCTCCGGCAAAAAGTGATACTATTTTCATGATTGGAAATTTAATTTCTTTTGTTTTACATTGGATTGTTTAAGGTATTTAACCTTTTGCTCAGCAAGTTCTAGGGCTTTTTCAGAGCAACAATTTGAATATATTTTATTGGCAAATTTTTCACTAAAAAGCTCATCTCTAAGCTCTTTAGTGTCAAGATTAAAAGCTAACGCTAATTTTTCTAATCTTTTCTCATCAAATTCCCTTTTATTGTTTTCTATTTTACTTAAATTAGCTGAGTCCATACCTAATTGTGCAGCTAATTGTGTTAATGTCATGCCATTTTCAGTTCTTAATAATCGAATATATTCTCCGAATGTTTCCTTCATTTGACTTGTATTAATATTCTTGTCAATAATTGACAAACATAAATCATTTTTCAATACAAATCAATATTTATTTTAAAATGTTACAAAACTCTACTATATAATTTTATTAATTAAGTCATGAATGAAATTAGAAAACAATTGCTTCCTTATATCTTCAAAGATTACACGAAATTAACATATCTAAAAAACTCGTTACGATATGGACATCTGTTTTTTAAATGCCATTTATCGAAAATTAGCACCAAATGTTTTAAGACTAATTATAAATAAGGGTTTTACGCTTCAAAAAATTGTGTTAATAGCCGATAAAACCTACTTTTGTGGTTCATTTCAAGTATTAAATAAAAGCTTAAATAACAATAAACTATTTACTTATGAGCAAAGGAAGTTTTTTGAGCGCTTCTATCGGCCGTAAATTCTTCATGAGTATTACAGGCTTATTCCTGATTACTTTTATCATCGTTCACAT
>JAQICC010000116.1 GCA_027858735.1 Salinivirgaceae bacterium | reverse complement strand
GGTTTTCACATTTTGAGTAGCCTGCCCCGATTATTTCGGGGAAACGAAAAGTATGAAAACCTTACAAGACCTCAGTCGATTGAGCAGATTTGCGATAGCGAATCGCTCAATTTGGGTTTGAATTATTCAAAACAAAGTTCAATACGATTACCCACTAGTAACAACATAGAACCAAAAATTATTTTGGGGTGCTTCAAATGAGCAACGCTTCGGTAAATTTTAAAAATAGATAAAATGCATTTATGGCTAAAGTTCTTTTTATCAATCACATACATATTTCCTTGACTTGAAAATCGGGACTGGTTATTATCTTAATAATTAACTACTTACGAAATATTACCGAACCACTGAATGAGACTATCCTTTTTTATTTCTGACACAAAGGTGCTTAAGTATAATCTTATCCAAAGAGTTCTTTAATATCTTCAGCTTTAAGTGTTTTCATAATATTTTCATCAGTTTGAATAATGTCGCCTGCTATTTTCTTCTTTTTGTTTTGAAGGTTTAGTATTTTTTCTTCAACAGTATTTTTACAAATCATACGGTAGGCAAAAACCTTTTTATCTTGTCCTATTCTATAGCAGCGGTCAATGGCTTGATTTTCAACAGCAGGATTCCACCATGGGTCAATAATGTAAACATAATCGGCTGCAGTGAGGTTTAGCCCAGTGCCCCCGGCTTTTATACTTATTAAAAACACACGCAAATTGTTATTTTTCTGAAAATTCGCAACTGATTTCTCGCGTTGTTTAATATTGCTTTTACCGTCGAGGTATTCGTATTCAATATTTAATTTTGCCAATTCATCTTTTATTAATGAAAGCATGTGAACAAACTGCGAGAAGATAAGAATTTTATGATTTGCCGTTTTGTTGGTTATATGGCGAATTATCTCTTTTATTTTTATTGATTCGTTACTTTCAATGTCATCGCTTTTAAGTAACGCTGGCGAATCGCATATTTGGCGCAAACGGGTTAGGGCCTCTAAAACCATCATTTTAGACTTGCCCATTCCTTCGTCTTCAATTTTATTAAGTAGTTGGTTTTTGTAGTTGTTTCGGTATGCATCGTAAATTTTACGTTGTTCACTTTCCATTTCGCAATAAATAATATCCTCGGTTTTGGCGGGCAATTCCGAAGCTACTTTCTCTTTCGTTCTACGCAAAATAAAAGGGTTTACAATTCTTTGCAGTTCGTTTGCAATTGTTTCGTTGCCTTCTTTATCAATTGCATTTGAATAGTTGTCTTTAAATGCCTTAGCACCCCCAAAAAATCCGGGATTTACAAAGCTTTTTTGGGCAAAAAGGTCGAAAGTGCCATTTTCAATTGGGGTTCCTGATAGGGCAATTCTGTTTTTGGCATTTATTAAATTAACCGCTTTAAATCTGCGCGATGCAGGATTTTTAATTGCTTGCGATTCATCAATAATTATATAATTAAACTTAAATTCGGCAAGCATTTCTATATCGCGTAGCAATGTGCCGTAAGTAGTGAAAACAAGATGAAAGTCTTTGAATGTTGTTGTATCCTTTTTTCTATTTGTCCCATAATAGTACATAGCCTTTAATTTTGGAGCAAATTTTTCAATCTCTTTTTCCCAGTTAAATAAAAGGGTTGTGGGCACAACAATAAGATTTGTAGAATGTTTCTTATTTATTAGATGTTGTAAAAAAGTTAAAACTTGTAATGTTTTACCTAATCCCATATCGTCGGCTAAAATACCACCCCATTGCATCGCATCAAGGAAGTTAAGCCAGTTAAGACCTTCTTTTTGGTAATGACGCAAATCTGCTTTGATCTCTTTTGGTACAATAGTTTTAGTTATCTCGGTGAAATTCTCAAGCTTTTTTCTTTTTTTAGCAATATCTTCTAATATTTGGGCATCATCAATGTTGTCAAAAAGCTCATCAACAATTGAAAAGCGTAGTTTCGAAATTTCTAGTTTATTCTTCTTAATTTCACCATTTCTAAAGTACTTTTCCAGCTTATGAAACCAATCTGAAGGTAATACACCTACCGAACCATCCTTTAGTTGAATGTACCTTTCTTTATTTATTACAGCTTTTCTGATATCTTTTAAACTAACAGAGTTGTCTCCAAAACTAACTGCAATATCAACCTCAAACCAATCTTGACCCGATGTTACTGATGTGTTTATTTTTCCTTTATAAGGGGAGTATTTAAAACTTTTTAAGTCTTTTAAGCCGTAAACTTCAACATTATTAGCTTGTAAATTGTCGAAAAACTTGTAGAACCACATGCCTAGAGTGAACTGCTCCATATGCAGATAGAACATTTTCCTACTTTTTTGCGTTTCAAAATCGGGATGAAATTCTGCAATAAGGTCAATAAAATCGTTTTCGAGTTCAAAATTTCTTTTGTACTCAATAACTTTTTCATCATGTTGCACTAATTCATTACCCAAAGTACTAAGCTGAATGGTTACTCCATCTTGATAAACTACTTGTGGAGTAATAATTATATAATTGTTCTTTTCTGAAAGGTATACTTGTTTTTTATTAAAATCTAACTCAACATGTTCTTTATTAAAGATGCCATTATTAAATGATATTTCAACGTTTTTTGACAATGGCCTAATTACTTTGTTGAAAAACTCATTTTTATGAGTTTTTGCCATTTTATAACTCTTTTGAGCGTGTTCTAATAAATTACTTGTTGCGTAATTTTTTACAAAGTAGATTGTGTTGTCAATAGTACAAAATTGGTTGTCTGATTTTTCGTTATCAATTTTACTTACAGCAACAATTTCATTGCCAATTTTTGCTTTCATATCGGCTGTAATAAGATCGACAGTTTTATTTATTTCAAAAAATACCTCAATAAAATCGGGCGAAATTGTTATTTCTTGTAGATTCTTTTTTTTGAGTTGATATGAATTAAGTAAGTAAATAAATTTTTCGTTTTTTAATAGTGTGAAAACCTGTTGTTTTAACTGGAATCTTTTGAGTTTATCTTCTTCCTTTTTTAATTCGCGTATTAGATCAAGAGTTTTTAGGGCTTTTTTTTCTTTTACTATTATAAACCGTTTGTCTGAATAACTATTATACTCTTCAATATGAGTGCTGAACATTGTATTGGCTTTATTAACTTTGCCAATTATCGGCACAATTCTATATCCGGTTTCTTCGTAGTCATCATCCTCATCGTCGTATTCATCATCATATTCATCATACCCATAATCACGAAATCCATCTCCGTTTGTAATTTGTTGTAAGGCAAAACCTAATGTTCGTTTTTCATTAGCCTCTTCAGGTCTGTTAAAAGCTAAATCTTCGTGTTCAATAGTATCAATATAATTAAAAATGGGTAAAGTGTCTTTTTCATCAATAGACACAAGTCCAGTCGAATTTTTATTGTAGCCTATACATAGGCCATCAATTGGATCAAAATAATAACTGAAATATTTATCGAATTGTACACCTTCTGTAAAACCAAATTTTTCAAGAATTTGGCTTTCTCTTTCCGAAAAACTATTATTAAAAAGATCATAAAGCATTTGTGGTGTTTTTGATTTTGCTATTAATAGCAAACAAAATGCTTCAGAAAGTTTTAGATTTTGAGTTTTTGACAGTTCGTTTGAATACACCAGAGCTTTATCGTTTTCTGAAGTAATTTTAACAATGGTTTTTTTCCCACTTACAACAAGGTGAAATTCTAGATAAGTTTTGGTTACGTTAATTTTGTTCAACTTTGGAGCCGACCAAGAATAGATAATTTGTCGGTATATCCATGATTCGCAATTTCCTTCAATAAATTTATGCGTGATAATCTTATAATTGGTTATTTCAAAAGCATCAGATTCACTCCTAAACAATTTTTCTTTTTTTATTTGCGGTAAACTTATTATTGGTGTTGTAGACAACTGCAATTTTTCACGATTATTAATATTATCGGAGACAAATAGTAATGATGCGACTACATGTTTGCATGTGCTTCCCCAATCGAACGGACAAGTGCACGAAGTTTCGATATTATGCTTGTTTGCCCCTTTTATATGCACTTCGTAAATGGATGAACCTTCTACAAAAAACTTCCATTTATCTAATTTATCATCATAGTTTTCAAAAACAACCGCATCATTTTTGTACAGTTTTTTACCCCTGTTGTGTACTAACGATGTTGTGTGAAAACTAATGTGGTTTTTTATGTAGAGTTTCAGTGCTGCTATATCCGGCATAGTAGTTGTAAATTAGGCATTGTCATTTAAAGAGTAATATGATAAATGTGGCAAATTTAATAGATTAATCTGCAAAAAGAAAAAATCTTAATAGGATTGATTTTATCAGCTTTTGTAGTTGAAAGGATTGCAGCTTACTGTTCAATAATTCGATTTTTGTAACATGGAGACTTCGTAAGGTTTTTAGGGTTATTAGTAATATGAAAATTACAAAGTAAACTACTGTAAAGTTACAGCAAATAAATATTTTGTTGACTTTCAGTATAGGGTGTTATACATTTGTGTTTTTGCCGATATTGGCAGTTAAATAATATGTTAGCCAAGGAAAAAATCAAGGATTTATGGGGTGCTGCGGGCAAGTACTTCAAGTATGCAGGGAGGAAGATCAAAAAAAACAAAAAAAGGACTGTCCTAAAATTACTTTTGAAACAGCCCCTTCTTATTTTTTTAAGGCTTTTCAAAATTCAAGTCTTAGAATGATCAAATGCAAGTTGTATATTTAAGCAGTAAATCATATCTTACAAGAAAAAGATACTTTATGCTGCGATTAGAAAATTTCTTATTTTTTTTAATGGCCTTTCTCTGGATAGTGGTGGGAAGTTTTCAAGTGGCTAAATATTTTCAAAAAATAAAACTACCGCTTATTACAGGCTTTTTAATTTCAGGGGTTATTGTTGGGCCTTTCTTTCTAAAGCTGGTATCCGACGAAGCATTGCCCAATCTTCAAATTGTAAACGAATTTTCACTTGCTTACATAGCTTTTGCTGCAGGGGTTGAGCTTTATTTAAAAGAAATACGAAGCAGTATAAAAAGTATTCTTTGGAATACCTTTGGTCAGTTGGTAATAACATTTGTTGTTACTGTTATTGCAATTGTATTGCTTGCGCCCTACATTCCTTTTTTAGCGCGTTTATCGCAAAGTAACCTATTAGCATTGGCCATATTAACTGGAACTATTTTCGTTGCTCGTTCACCATCATCGGCAATTGCCATAATTAACGAAATGCGTGCCAAAGGACGGTTTACCAAAACAGCCATCAGTGTTACAGTGATAAAAGATGTGTTGGTGATTTTACTATTCGCCATATGTTTATCTATTGCCAACACTTTGGTAAAAGGAATTGAGTTTAGCTATTTCTTTTTAATAGAAATGGCGGTTGAGCTTTCTGCAACTTTTCTTATGGGAATATTGTTGTCACGATTTTTAAAGTTTGTATTTTCTTTTAAACTCAATCAGTACTTAAAAATAGCAGTGCTTTTGCTGTCAGGATATCTAATTTATCCCTTTTCGAAGTATGTGCATCACATAAGTGAAGTTTATTTGCCATTTGAGATGTTAATTGAGCCTCTGTTAGTTTGTATAACAGCAAGTTTTGTTCTTGTAAATTATACCAATTCGCGTATCGAATTTCAAGCAACTATTGAGAAAATAGGCCCTGCTATTTATGCGGCATTCTTTACCTTGGCAGGAGCTATGATGTCACTTGATATTTTGGCCTACACCTGGAAAATTGCTTTACTGTTTTTTGCTATCCGAATGGTTGGCATGATAACAGGATCGTGGATAGGAAGTTCAATAGCAGGTGATCCTAAGCTATTTAGAAAAATAGGTTGGATGCCTTATGTTACTCAAGCTGGCGTAAGTTTGGCATTGGTTATGGTGGTGTCTAATAGTTTTCCTGAGTGGGGAACAGAGTTGGCTACTATTGTTATTGCAGTTATAGTTCTGAACCAATTGGTTGGGCCACCTTTTTTTAAATGGGCTATAAAGAGAGTAGGTGAAAATCATAATTTAGCAAAAGACCACTATGAACATTCGCATCGCGTACTCATTTTTGGATATGAAAATCAATCGGTGGCTTTAACACAAGAATTGGTAAAGCAAAATTGGAAAGTTTCTATTGCTACGCGAAAATGTGTAGGCGATATTGAGGAAATACCAAATGTCAACTTTTATTATGCAGAAGATAATCTTGAGAAAACACTCAATGATTTGAATTTAAGTGAGTTTGACACCTTTGTTTTGCTGCGTTCAGATAATGCAAACTATACCGTTTGCGAATGGATTTATGAGAAAGTTGGAAAAAGGGTTGTAATTGTACGACTTAATAAGCGGGAGAATTTAAAACGTTTTTATGAATTGGGAGCATTGGTTATCGATCCGGCAACCGCTTTTGTTAACCTGCTTCAGCATTTCGTTCGTTCACCATTGGCAACTTCATTGCTTATGGGTATGGAACCCGATAAAGATACCCTTGATGTTGTAGTTGAAGATAAAAACCTGTTTGGAATGGCACTTCGAAACTTACGTTTACCTACAGATGTATTGGTGCTTTCTGTCAAGCGTAAAGGGCAATTGATTATTTCTCACGGTTATACGCGATTACGACAAGGCGATGTGGTTACCATCGTTGGGTCTGTTGAAAGTTTAAATAAAGTGAGTTTGCAATTTGGATCGTTTAAATCTGTTACGGATTAGTTGTAATGCTATTTTTTGAATGCTTAATTGCAGCATCAAAAGAAAAAACATTTGCTTCTCCAATTAAAGAAAGAAGGTGGTGTTTTTTCAAATCTTTCAGAACAGATTTGCTTACACCTGATATTATTAGTGAAGTGCCAAGAGTTGGAAAGCGTTTTTATTACACTCCTAAAGTTGTGAATGCCTGTGGAATCAATGAAAGGGACATGGCGCATTCTTAGAATAAGCACTTTGTTTTTTAAACCAATTTAAAGAGAGGGCTACGTCATAGAAATTTATGCTATTAGAGTTAGAAAAATACATTAGCCATTTGTCAATAAATTCAGAGGGGATCTTTTCAATGTTTAAACCAAAGGCATCTTTAATTTGAGTTGAAAAAATTACCAGTGCAATACCACTCGTAAAGCCAACAACTAACGGATGTGGAAAATAGTTTAATAGGGCACCTAATTTTAATACCCCAAATAGAAAATTAATAGAATTCCGGCCATTACGGTTGAAATAATAAGCCCATCAATGCCATATTGTTCAACAATTCCGTAAACTATAATAATGAATGCGCCAGTTGAACCACCTATTTTAACCCTGCTGCCTCCTAAAAATGAAATAATAAATCCGGCAATTATAGCCGTTATAAGACCTTTTTCGGGCCTTACCCCAGAAGCAACAGCAAAGGCTATGGCAAGTGGCAATGCCACTATTCCTACCACAATGCCCGATAAAATATCGGCTGATATTTGGTTTTTTGTTAACCCAGTTTTTAATAAATTTTAAAGTTTAGGTTTTAAAAATGGCTCCATTTATTAATTCGATTTTAAAGTGTGTGTAAAATGATTTTTTATGTTGTGTGTGTTTTAAGGCTTATTTCAGAATAAGCCCTTAATAGAATGGAACTAGTGTCAAGTCAAGCATGATAATACGGGTAAATTAACCTTTATTCCCCCTTCGCCTAAAGGCACTTCCCCCAGGGGAAGACTCGCCCGCTTCCGCTTTGTAATTCTCTCCTGGGA
>JAQICC010000050.1 GCA_027858735.1 Salinivirgaceae bacterium | reverse complement strand
ATACTTTTCGTTTCCCCGAAATAATCTGGGCAGGCTACTCAAAATGTGAAAACCAACAATTCCTAGGTCAGCCTGTCCCGTACCGGAGGTCGGGAGGGTTATACCTAAGTAAAGCGCCTCTTCACTTTGTTCGAATTGCTCAACTTAGGTTGTAGTTACTATTTAGGAAGAATAATTTTAATGGTGGTGCCCAAATTAATTTCAGAGTTCTGAACAAATATTTTCCCTTGATGGTAATTCTCTATTATACGTTTTGCAAGCGATAAGCCAAGACCCCAGCCCCTTTCCTTTGAGGTGTATCCAGGACTAAAGATGGTTTTTTGTATGCTTTTTGGCATGCCTTTTCCCGAATCGGTTATTTCAATTGTAGCGTCTTTGTCAGTCTCAACTAAATACACCTTTATTGTTCCTTTTCCCTCCATAGCATCGACAGAATTCTTAATTAAATTTTCGATTACCCAGTTAAAAAGGGCATTATTTAGTGGTAAGATAACCTCGCCTGTTGTATTATAATGTATGGAGAAATTGATTTTATCGGAAGTTCTGGTTTTCATATATGCCATTGCTGAATCAATTGATTTTCTTAAATCAGCTAAGGGCAAATCAGGAATTGAACCAATTTTAGAAAACCGTTCTGCAATCATTTGCAAACGATTAACATCTTTCTCCATTTCATGAATGTAACTTTTATTTTCATCGCTCTGTTCTAGAATCTCCACCCAAGCCATTAATGATGAAATTGGGGTGCCAAGTTGATGTGCTGTCTCTTTTGACATACCAACCCATACCTGATTCTGTTCAGCCTTACGGGAAGAGCTAAAAGCAAAATAAGCAACCAGAATAAAAAGGGAAATAATTCCTAATTGAACATAAGGATAAATGGATAATTGTTTTAATATGGTAGAATCTTCATAGTATATATAATTCTTTACTCCTCTACCCAAGTCAATTTCAATGCGTTCATGATGTTGCTTCATTTTTGCGAGCCTGCGGTAAAGATACTTTTCATTCAGTTCTTGCTTGGGTGTGAAGTTGCGTGGGGTAATTATGCTATCGTTTTTATCGGTAAGAATTACTGGAATAGTCGTATTTTTCGAAATAATGTTGGCATAAAACGTAACATCTTGTTGCATGTCTTCGGTACTTGCCAATGCTGCCTGTGCTTGCGCCCAAATTTCCATATTTTTACGCTCCTCAACTTTCATTTTATTAACAAGTTCGCCTGTATAGGTTAGCGACAATACTCCTATTATAATAGCAACAATAAAAAGAGCAACTTTCCAGCGTTTTTTATGGGTATAAAAATTCATTTCTATGTATTTTACTTTTACCTTAGTTCACTAGCGAACCTATTTAAAACCCTTTATTCTTTTATATATTGTTACTCTAACGCAGTTTAAATTTCTTTATTATTTAGACTTTTTCTAATGTTAATTCGATTATCGATTTATCAACATTCACAAATCTAACCATGCTATCTTTCTAAAACCAGAACTCGATCTTTCCGCATTAATTGATTGGAAAGCATAACTTATGCAAAGCTAAGTTAACCCGAACTATTCATCAAATTTGCTGCGCTTTTTGATGAATGCGTGATGGATAGAGGGTGGAAGTTAGGGAAACCCCGATTTAGTAATACCCAAATTTGGGTGTTTGCAAAACAGCTTAATTTGTTGGTATTACTTATTCGTATAAAATTCATGAATTTCCTGGGTTAAAGGACAGTAGTGCTTTTTCTATTCCTCATCCCACTCAATAATAAATTCGGGTTCTTTGTCCGTTTTTTGAATTGAATTAAGTGTTGTGTCCTTCTTAAACCATCCAAATTCGTCATGCAAGGCCTTCTTAAATTGTTTTGTCCCTTTTATTAAATCGTTTTTTAAATTCTTTTTAATTTCGCTTTTATCAAGTTTCACCGTCGATTTTCCTTTTTTACTTGTCGCAATTAAAAATAGCGTTCGTTTGCCAAAACCATCATCGGCAATATATCCAAAATTTGTTTGTTGCTTTGCTAATCTTTTTGACTTACCCCCCATAAAATCAGCCATATTTAATTGCAAATGATATTGATAATCGCCATTAAATTTTTGTGATCCAAAAAGTTTAATATCAAAGGCATTACTGATAATCTCCATTTTAGGAATATTAATGGTGCTATTACTTATTAATATATCGTTTTCTAGTTTTGAAAATTCAATACTTTTCAGCTCTTCTATCTCAGAAAATTTAGATGCCTCAACAATGGGTTTAAAATCTATTAATTTTCCTTCATCAATTCTAATATGACCAAGCAACTCCAAAGAGGAAGTGTCAACTTTATCGTTTTTAACAAGAAATTCCAAATCAAAATCGGAGGTTAAATACCCTTTAATATTCTTTTCGGAAATAAAATTTTGATTGAAGTTATTAAAGGTATTAAAAAGTGTATTAATATTTACATTTTTTGTAGTGGCATGCGTTTGAAACAAATAGCTTTTATTTATTTTCGATAGATAGTTTATATCACCAAATACACTACCTTCAAGCATGTCGAATTCTATTTTTTTTATATTTAATTGCTTGTGTATATAGCTTAGTTTTCCAGAAGCCTTTTCTGCTAATAGTTTTTTATACTTTATTTTTTCAAAAGAAAAGTCGCTCTTCAAATTATATTCTCTTTCGCTGGTAGAACCTGTGTTTTTAAAAAGGTGTTCAAAATCAGTATATGAAATATTATCTGCCCAAAGGGTTGCATTCATATTAACCGGGTATAATGAATCAATTATAGGCATTAAGTAATTTTCAGTACTTACGCTGGCAGTGAAGTTCGTTCCTTGAAAATTTCCTTTTGCGTCATTAAGACTTAAAGTGTTATTTACAATTTTTATGGAACTGGCAAAATCCCTAATTTGAATACTCGGGTCTTTCATTTTAAAAAAACCATTCTCTATACTAAATTCGCCCGATTTGTTTATTGTATAAATATTATCTAGCCAGCTAACTGCTTCACCTGTATAGCGTCCGTGCATCCTAAATTTTCCAATAACTATTCCATCAAAATAATAATCATTTTTATTTTTAACCAACACATCAAACTCATTTAAATGAATTAATGTTTGGGCACTAGCTGTAAAATAAGGGTTATCAAAATTTACTATAGAGAGGCCTCCCGCAATTGCGCTACTATCGAGCATTATTTGCACATTACTTAATTCCACTTTTGTAGTAGTTAGGTTCTGCTGATTCCCATTGGTATATGTTCCATCGAATTGAACAGAATTGAAAACTAAGCCTGAATTTTTGTGACTTAGTTGACCATTTAAAAGTTTAAAGTTTGCTGCAATTGCTGGAGTGTGCTTATTATCAATAATTCCTCTAACGACTGCTGAAATTCCAAGATTACCTTGTGTTTTAATCTTGTTATCAGAAGACAAGTCGATGGTTTGTAATAAGGCATCAAGATTATTGCTAGTACCACTAATTTTTAAATCCAGTTTAATTGTACTGTCCAAAAAAACCTTGCCTGTTGTGCTTAAATTGAAGCTATTTGTTTGAATACTTCCGTTAATAATTTCAATTAAGTTATTGGTAACCTTTAAATTCATTTGAATTGAAGCAGGACGAGATGGTTGAATTTTTATTTTTCCCTGCTCAAAATAATTAAGCAACAGTTTCCCTTGAGAGCTTGCAGTGTAATTATTTTTATAAAATTGCCCTTTAACCGAATAATTAGGAGCATAAATACTAATACTTGTTTTTTTAAACTTATTAATAAAGCGTAATTCAACTTTTTTTAACTGAATTTGATTCAGCATAAACACTAAATCCTTTGCAGTGCTATTGGTTGATGAGCGAATTGGGTTTATTGAAAAAACCTTAAAATTCTCCTTCCCATTTTTATCTACCAAAAAGTTCACATAACCTTTTTGAGCATAGGCTTTAGTTATATCAAGTTTGTTTTTTAAAAGGGCCCATACATTTACCGCTAAATACAACTCTTTAAAATATACTAAGGTATCGGCATAACTAGCATCAAAATCGGATTTATTAAAGTTTTTAGAAGAAAGCAAGCTTACATCATTTAATAATAAAGTAGCATCGGGGAATTTACGTAACAATGAAAATTGAAGGCTTTCAACATAAATAGGAACATCGAGTTGATTATTAATAACCGAAACAGCTTTTTGAACAATTTTCTCTTCAAATATCTTTGAAGTAATAAAAAGTAAACCTGCCAGAAAAACAATTAGGAGTAGAAATTTAAGAAATATTTTAACTGTTTTTTTCATGTATTAGCGATAATAATTATAAATAATGCCAATGTAGAATAATTATTGGTTCAGTTCAATGAAATGTTCTAACGAAAAATGATTAAGGGATGGTATTTTAAAATCGGCAATACAGTAGCCTTTTTGACTAAAATTATGCTGATAAGGTACTGCAACCACTTTCATTCTAGCAGCCTTACCAGCCAGAACACCTAATAACGAATCTTCAAAAACCAAGCACTCATCAGGGTTTACCTTTAGTTTTCGTGAAGCCTCAATAAACACTTGAGGATGAGGTTTCCCATATTCCAAGTTTTGGGCTGATTGAATTATCTGAAAATAACTTTCGATTTTTAGCTTTTGTACCACAATGTTGATTAGAAAATACGACGAAGCTGATGCAATAGCAATGGGCATGTTGCGCGATGTAAAGAATTTAATAGTTTCTATAACTCCGGGCATAGATTCTCCCTCTTCTTCCATTAAGCATCCCACCTTTTGTACAATATTATCTACCATTTTTTCCTTATCAACAATATGCTTTGGAAATTTTCTATCCCAATAGGCTACAGTTTCGTCCACTCGTAATCCTTCAGTCACTCCACATTCTTTTTCGGTTAAATGTATACCAACCTCTCCGAATAGTTTAATTTCTGCTTTCTTCCAAAAAGGTTCAGAATCAATCAATAAACCGTCCATATCGAATATTGCAGCTTTTATCATACTTTTTTTTGGGTAAAAATAATTAATCCGTTTTAAGTAAGGTCGTTATTTTTAAAAATACTTTTGTTTTAATTGTTCCTCATATTGCGCTAATTCCTATATATTTGCTGAATAAATAAAAGCTGGGTGAGACAAGGATTGGTAATAAAATCGACAGGAAGTTGGTATCAGGTAAAATCTGATGATGGTGAAATAGTTGAATGCAAAATTAGAGGCAAATTCAGAACCCAAGGAATAAAAACAACGAATCCTTTAGCAGTAGGCGATATTGTTGATTTTAAAACGGATGAAAAAACGGGTAGTCATGTGATTTTTAAAATCCATCCGCGCAAAAACTACATTATTCGAAAATCGATAAACCTTTCAAAGCAATCCCATATTCTAGCAGCTAATATTGATCAAGCAGTTTTAATAGTAACCTTGGTAATGCCTAAAACCTACCCTGAATTTATCGATCGTTTTTTAGTTTCTGCTGAAGCCTATTCAATACCTGCCAAAATCATTTTCAATAAAATTGATTTATATAACAACGCTGTTCTAAAGGAAATGAATGAGTTGATTTCTACCTATGAAAGTATTGGCTATGAATGCTTTGCCATTTCGGCCAAACAAAAACAAGGCATCGATAAAATTGACAAACTGCTTTCAGGAAAAATATCGGTTTTTGCTGGCCACTCAGGAATTGGAAAATCGACATTAATAAATACCATTCAGCCAGGCTTGAGCTTAAAAACGATGGAAATTTCAGATCATCATGACTCAGGAATGCACACCACTACTTTCCCGGAAATGCACGCTTTAGACAATAAGGGTTATATAATTGACACCCCTGGTATTAAAGGGCTTGGCGTTGTAGATATAGAAAAAGAAGAAATATCACACTATTTTCCTGAGATGTTTAAAAAGTCAGAAAAATGTCAGTTTTACAATTGTACCCATTCGCATGAACCCAATTGTGCTGTAAGAAAGGCAGTGCAAGAGGGCGAAATAAGTGAAAAACGATATAAGAGTTATGTAAACTTGTTAGTTGAAGATGATGATGAAAAGTACAGAACAAATCCTTATTAAATACCTTTTTTACACCTTAATCTTTGCTCAGTTTTTTGGCTGTAGCAGTAGTGTTAAAGACCAATCGATAGAGCATAATAAAAAAAAACGCACTACCACCAAGTTGCCCATAAGGAAAGCGCCAAAAAAGAAGACTGTTGCACTTACTAATGAAAATTTAGAAGCTGAATTATTAAAATATGGAGAAGCGAATAAGGAAACTCTTGTGCTCATGAAAACTCCAAAAGGTACCATGAAAATTAAGCTTTACGAAAACACGCCCTTACATCGGGCAAATTTTATTCGATTGGTAAAAAACAATTTCTATAAGGAAACTATGTTTTACAGAGTAGTTAACGACTTTATGATTCAAGGAGGCGATAACGATGATTGGTCGCGACAAACAATAAAAAGTAAAATGGGCACCTATACTATTCCACCTGAATTTAGAAAAGAAAATATTCATAAAAAAGGAGCAATGAGCATGGCTCGTGAATATGAAAACAACCCTGAAAAACGAAGTGTTTCATTCGAATGGTTTATTGTACAAGGTACATTATATACTGAGGGTGAAATTCTTGGTGCCGAACAGGTTTACAATTTGAGCATCCCTGAAGAACATAGAAATATATACAAAACGCAAGGAGGAACACCTCACCTTGATGGGCAACATACTGTTTTTGGGCAAGTCGTTGAAGGTTTATCTGTTATTGATTCGATAGCAGCAGTTAAAGTTGACGATGGAGATTGGCCCATACAGAACATAACCATAGAATTTCAAATATTGGAGTAATTTGGTATATTGCCTTGACCGAAAAACGAAATATATAGTACTATGAATTTATTATTAATTAGTAATTCAACTATGGCCGGCGAGGCTTATTTAGAGTACCCAAAACAAAACATAGCTGATTTTTTAGGAAGTAAACCAATTAAGGCACTATTTATTCCCTATGCCGGGGTAACCGTGACCTGGAACGATTATGAATCGAAAGTTAAAGCACGTTTTAACGAAATTGGTCATGATATAATTTCAATTCACCAATTTGACGATCCGGTTAAAGCCGTTGAAGAAGCTGAGGCAATTGTTGTTGGCGGAGGAAATACCTGGAACTTATTGAGAACTATGCACGATAATAATTTGATTGAACCTATACGAAAAAAAGTATTAGCCGGAACCAAATATATTGGTTGGAGTGCCGGATCGAATTTGGCTTGCCCCACCATAAAAACAACAAATGATATGCCCATAGTTGACCCCAAGGGGTTTGATGCTATCGATTTAATTCCTTTCCAAATTAATCCTCATTATTTGGATAAAAACCCTGATGGCCATGGAGGAGAAACTCGAGAGGATAGAATATTAGAATTTCTTGAAGTTAATAAAGACATGACTGTTGCAGGTTTGCGCGAAGGTTGTATGTTTTTAGTTGAGGATAATAAAATTGGTTATATTGGACACTTGCCTTTAAGAATTTTCCAACATGGAAAAGTTCCTTATGAGCTTAAGCCAGATGCCGATTTTACCTTTTTGTTTAAATAATCAATACGAATACAATACTTCGTTAGATTTTTAGATAGGAGTAACTGAAATTAAATTTATTTCAAATATTATTTCACAATGTGTATTTAGCTGAATGTCTGTGATATAAAGAAATGGAAAGAACCCTATAATTTATGAAACTTATGAAGATCAAATTCTTTACTGTATTGGTTTTAGTATTTATCGGATTAACATCAGTCGGCCAAATAATAATTCCGAAAAAAGATTACGTTCCTAAAATTAGGCACTCAAGGTATAGCTTTGCTCTTAGCTTAATGTCGAGCGGTAATTCTAATTTTATTTCATTTGGAATTATGCGTGAAAATCCGGATAGCACCCGAGAGGTGATTTTTTTAAAAAAAGACGCTTTTATTAGACAAGCCTGTGGATACGAAAGCTCAAGGGCTAACCCCGATAAACTGAATTATTTTGAAGAATACAGTATTGATATAAAAATACTAGATGAGCTTTGGAAACTTAAACATGATATAAGCCCCTATGGTAAAGAATTAGGATGGAGTACAACCGATTATGGAGCTCCTTCACAAGCACAATACAGCATGCTCAATGAATTTGGTATTCACAAAAAAGCTGATTATGTTTTTGGTGAAAATTTATGGCGCTTTTTAATAAAAGTAAGTGATCCTACATGGGTGGGACAGTATCAGAATCAACCTTCATTGTTGAGTTTTTTTCTTTTATCCAAGAGCTTGTTTATTTCATCTTCCGAGAGGTTGCCATTCTTCAAAAGTAAATCAATTTCATGAAGCTCGTTTTGTAATGGAGTCTCAGTTTCAGAATTTGACGCATCGCCACCTAATTCTTCTTTAAGCTGGTTCACCATCTCACTTATCATTTCTTTAATAGGACCGCCCATTTCTTCAATAAGCTCAGGTGGAATGTTGTTTTTAATCAATTTGTAATTGCCTGCCAACAACTCAAAATTCTTGTACATAGGGTCATCTTTCAAAATTACCCCTTCCTTGGTTGCTTTTTGTCTTAACTTTTCAAAAAGATTGATAAGTTCGTCAAGTTCTTTTAAGAAGTTTTTATTGTTGCTTTCCATTTAGTGCTGCTTTATCAGCTAATACCATATACTAAGCAAACTGCATGTTAAATTCACTTTGTTTTGTATATGGTTATCGCTTTTGTATGGTTATTTACCATAGTAAATATAAAAATGTACTTTCAATTCATTTTTATGTTCAAAAGGTATAACATGCCTATATTCATAATGTTCAATGCAAAATTAATCAATATATTTTAACAGTTTAAATTTAAATTGATTTTTCGACTGCTTTTAAATAGCATTTATAATTATATTTGCCTCAAATTATTCTTGCAACCAAATTATTACCAAATGAAAAAAATTACGTTAATATCCTTATTTGTAGCCATAGCATTTATGGCCTCATCGCAAGTGTTTAACACCTCGAAAACTTTAAAAAGCCGAGCTTTTTCAGTGGGTATTGAACCCATGATAATTACTAATGGAGGATCGGACATTATTGTTTTTGGTCACTTAGGTTATGGTCTTACCAAAGGTATTGATATATCGGCCAAAGCTGGTATTTTGCATAATGCCAATTATTATGGTGGCGATATTGAATTCGCATTTATGAAAAACATGTCGTTTAGTGCCGGGGCTCATGTGTGGGGTGATTTTGGTTTAGACGCCACTTATCTATTAACATTTGACATCGCTAAAAATGTAGATTTATACGGTGGGGTCGATGCCGATTTCATTGTTGAAGATAATCCATACTTTAACTTCTGGATTCCAATTGGTGTTGAAGTATACCTTAGTAAAACCATGGCTTTTTTAATGGAAGCATCAATTGGTATAAACGACTCGGCACCTCATTTATTTGGCGGAGGAGTTAATATTTACTTTTAAATCAGTAACAAGCTTTTTCAAGAAGGGTTTTCAGTTTTTGGATGCCCTTTTTCTTTTCTATTAAAAAAGGTACGCTAATCCTAATGTTGTATGAAGCGATTGCAGCGTAATATTTCGCTCAATAGCCGGCAAACTATTATCATTATAGGCAATATTAACCTCATGTAATGTTTTTGTACTAAAATATTCAGCACCCAGTTTTAAACTATAGTTTCCACTCAGTTTTAATATGATATTTGCTCCCAGGTTATAACAGAATCTTGCATCTTGAACATCAGAATTAACAGCTATTTCAGAATTGTCATATTTTACTATTAATTCTTGAGTTGGTGGCATAATAACGCTAATACCTATTAATGCTTTGAAATTTAACTGTAATTTACCAGCAGGATAAGCAAAAGTAGGTCCAACTAAGAAATTTACGTAGCTCCAATTTTCAGTGATAAAATTTGATTCAACACCTTCAGGAATTGCTGGTATTTCATCAATAGTTCCAATCTCTTTTATTAATGCCGAAAGCATGGAATCTTGATTCGGATAACTTGTTCCAAAGGTTAATTCTCCGCCAATACCAAAATACCAAGTGGGTATATAATTGCCTTCAAAAGAAAGTACAAAACCAGGATTTGCAAAGCCGGTAGTTTTATATTCATCGCTTAAAGAATAATCTCCTATGGGAAATGAAGGGCCCATGTTTAATGCTAAGTGGCTATCTTGCGAAATTGCCATAATGTATAAAAACAAAAATGCTATGGTTAGTAAACTTTTCAACATTACGAATCAATTAAGTTTAACCTATTGTACTTTCTTCTCCTCCAAATTTCGACTATTAAAAGGACAAAACCGTATAAAAATAAACCATTTCGTAACATGCCAGTTAAATTATATCTATAAATTATCCATGTTATTACAATATTTATTATTCCACCAATAATGATCACCAAATATGAATATCCTTTAAAATATTCTGCTCCCAAAACAACAAATACAATAAGTGCAGGAGCAATCATGAACAAAATTCTATCTACTATAAATGGATATATTGGCATAGTTACAAGAGCAAACCCAAGCATAATTATGAAACTAAAATAGGTTTTTGTATTTTTCACTTGCATAGGTTTTTTCAAAAACCTCCATAATCCCATAAAAAACAGAACCCAATACACATCCATAATTCTGTATAATTGTTGTATGTTATTGCCATTATAAAATAACTTTCCTTCACTTACCAATTGCTCATGAACTCTTTGAAATACCGAAACGCCAAAATAGTATTGTGTAATTAAGTTTGATAACAAAAATGGTATAAGAAAAAAAGAACCCGCTAAAAAGATAAACCCAAGTTTCTTTCTTATTGGTTCTTTTCTTAGAACCAAAAAAGCTAATAAAAATATTATCCCTACAATTGCACTTTCTTTACAAAGCATTCCAATACCTACGAAAAAGCTAACTAACATAATTTTCTTTAGCTCAATTTCCTTGTTTTGAAAAAACTTTAAGGTTAAATAAATAGCTGTAAAACCAAAAAACCACCCTACCGTATCGACTAAATAAAAAAGTGAATACACGACAAATGGATTGCACATATAATATGCGAAAACGGCTAAAAGCGACTGTCTGAAATTTTTGGTAATTAGGTATACTGTTTTATAGATAATAAATCCCAATCCAAAATAGGCAAATATATTCTGCAATAAAAAACCATATTTAGCACTTATTGCAAACAAATACTCAATAAGCCCCGGCAAAATTAAAACCAAAGGTTTTGACAATCGTGACTGAAAATTATAGCCCCCCTCAAGATTAAAAAGCAGACGAGAGGCTCCAATAAAACTAGCGGTATCGAATTCAATTATTCTTAGAAAATTGAAACTAAACCAATAAATTATACCTAATACAATAAGGGACCCATATATGATTCCAATATTTTTTCTTGTAATTCGTGTTTAATTTCCAATCATAGGAGAAAAATCTACATTTTTTAGCGCATAATATACATTTTACCAAAACCCTTTTTAAAATACTGATTGGTTCCAGTATCTCTTATTTTAATTTCTTTACCATTAATACGTGCGTTTACCCTATAAAAATAAACCCCATTTGCCAATGGATCGTTATACATATCGGTTCCATTCCAAGCATATTCGGTAATGTTTCTTCCAATTTGCACATGCCCCAAATCTTCTAAATAAATAACTTTAACCACTTTGCCGGTTATTGTTAAAATCTCTATTCTGAATGCATCAGGTATTTGCGAACCCGTTAATTCAAAAACAAAGCGGGTGGATGTACTGAACGGATTTGGATAATTAAAAACATTGCTAATGGTACTTTCAGTAATTACCTGAAACGAAATTAAATAATCGAATGCTCCCGATTCGTTACCCGATTGATCTTTTGCCTGTACACGCAATTCATATATTCCATTATTGCTAAAAGTTGGTGTATAAATAATTTGAGCTTTATTTTTAGGCATTTGGCCGGGAATAAATACCACTTCCGGATTAGAAGAAATGTTAATTTTTTGCTCGATACCCGTTGTTTGCGATTTTAGATAAAAAGAAAATACACTCGTATCATTCAAAAGAATGTACTGGTTTTCATCTTTAAGCTGTATTACAATTTCAGGTGATGCCGAAACCAAATCACCATCCATAATATGCATTCCGTCGAATGTTACATCGAGCATTGGATTGGTTTGGTCTTCTTTAATATAAAAAGGCTTTTGTGCTAAATTGTTAAAATAATACTGTTCTTTAATACTTGGTGCCTTTTGACCAGTATTCGCCGGATTTATCTCCATCCAGAAAGTATGATCGCCTTTTTTGTATCGGGTTTCAAAGGCCACTGTATCAGTAGTTGCTTCGCCTGCTGCAAGTGGGCGAAGTTTCTTACTTAGTACAGGAAACACATCATTACTGCTATTTTGAATCCAATAATTAACCAAAGTACTGTCTGTTGCTGAAGTCCCAATATTTTCGATTGAAATAGTTAGAGACCCTTGTTCTCCTTCATTCAAAGTATCACTATAAAATTCGTATCCTTTCTGAGGATTAATGGCTAAATCGGTTACGGATTCAAACAACACCTCCCATGAATTTAACTTGGCCGGAGTCCGAAAAAGTTCATCCCTAGTATGAAATACTAACTTTAAATAAGGATACGTATTTGTTTGTATAGATGAGAGATCGTTTGAATTTGATGATACCGAATCTAATAATAAAACCTTCTTGTTGGAATTATCAATTCCAAACACTTTTACAAATGCGATCTCTTCACTATTGGTTTCTTGAGCTTGCCAGTCCCAATTAAATTGATCCCAACTTTTCGCAGGCCCAATAACAGGACTTTCCATGGTTCCATAAGTAAAATTGCTTTTAAGCTCCTTATACAAATCAATATCGGTTGTAGTTGATGCACCAATAACCTCCTCGGCCGTTTCTTGATACCCCTTTTTAAAGAAGAAAATGTAGGGTATGTTGTTATTTATAAAGCGAATATTATCGGCGCCCCAGCTTTGGAATGAAGATCGGATGAATTCATTATAATTGTTATAATTTCCGTTACGGAACGAGTAAATTAAAACATAATGACCATCGGGTACATCATTCTCTACAAACTCTACGAGTTTCACAATATTATCGATATTATCAGACTGGAAAATGAAATAATTCTCAGGGTAAGTTTTATTGCTGCATTGAGGATAGTTCACGTGACCAATCGTACCTTTTAGATCAGATTTCCATGGCAATAATGTTAACGAATCAATAACGGCAACAATCATTGCATTTGCAGGTCCACAGGAAGATCCGGCTCCAACACCATCAATACCAAAAGCTATACTTCTGAACTCAGTCTCGCTTGTTGGTGTACCTATATTTTTTACAATTAAGGTTTTTGGAGCTTTTGTAAACTCAAAGATCTGCCTAGCATCATTGCTTTCTATAAACCTGAGGGAATTATCCCGTAACTGTCCATAATTCGATTGATGCCATCCCTCTTTAACCATATCGGCACAAAAGCTCGATTGTGACCATTTTTTATCCTCGCTATTTTTTGCTATCCTCCAATAATATGTTTTTCCTTGTTGAGCAGAAACAGAAGGTATCCATTCAATAATACCCCCTGTATGCAGCATGTTTTCGCTAACTAAAAATGGACTATTAAACAAATAACTGGTGTCAATTTCAAATATACTAATCTGTTCAGAAGCAAAAGCATCTATCGATGATGCTTTTAGAACGAAGTTATCCATTCGCTCAAAACTATATTTGTAAGGCACCACCGGAACCAAATCGGAGGAAGATATAAAAGTATTTACCTCCACTGTATTATTTGTCTCATTTAGCTCATCTACCACGTTTGAAGCATCAATGCGTATGACAAAACGATTGTTTCCCAAGCCATTAATTTTATCTACCGGAAGCTTGAATCTTATAGTATCTTTATACTTTAAGCCTTGTATCTCAGTAAAATGATTTGTTGTCAACCCTGAGAAATAGCGATCAAATTCAAGAGTAAATATCTGATTGGTTGTTCTTGATTGATTGGTTGCTACTATTTGAATATAAAATGAATCTATATCTGTAGTTATTATTTTAGGGGAAAAAGAAACGTCGCTGTTATTAACCTTAAGATCAGGCAAGGGAAAACTATTTAATATTATTCCGGGATCGCCATGAAGAGTAAATTCATGAATAGTAAATTTTTTAATGCGATCATTGTTATTTGAAATATCCCAGGTGTTTATTTGGGATTCTTTTATATTTTGACCAATTGTTTTTCCGTAGTGTAACAATGAAATGTTATTATAAAACGATTGAGAAAAAGTATTAAGTGTAGTGGCATACCCACTCCCAACAACGGCTAAAAATCCAATGGCTCCCTTATCGGCTAATAAAATCCAATCTTCGCTTTTGCTTGCCTTCCCATTTAAATGAATATTACCGGTATAGCATGAATTGGCTATTATTAGTGGGTATTTTCCGCTGTTATTATAAGCAATGGGTTCATCAATATTCTGGTCGAAACCACTGGCAGCACTGCCGTGTCCGAAAAATGTCATCAGGCTAACCCCCTTGTTTATCAAATTTTTAATACTATCTGATTTTGAAATTACTATTGGATCCGACGAAGTTTTAAGAAAGGTAGAAACAGTACCCCCAAATAAGGTGTCGGTAAAAACGTTTTCGTAGTTATTCAAATATGTTTTAAAGGATTCTTGTTCTGTGGCATTTATGCCTCCACCAAAATGAATGCCTCTCTTCATCCATTCGTCAGCAGCATTGCTCTCAAATTCCTTAACTTTATTAAGGTAAATTTCTACATCATTATTGCTACTTGCAGCCAATCGGCCAGTTGGAATGGCCGATTCATAACCATTGCCTAAAATTCGGTTGCTTAATAATACATCGCTGCCATATTGCCCCATAGTAGGTACTAAGCAATTAGAGTATGCGTCTTCATTACTGCGAACTTGATGTGACTCTACGGCTTTACCAATTAAAAAAAGATGCTCGGGTAATTCATCCCACGTTTGATTAATATACTTTAAGAAATTACGAATGGCCAGGGGATGCTTTTTAATACCATAAGCAAACTGGTCATATAATCCTTCTATATCTACTAAATAAGCATTGCGATAAGAGGCATATTCTTGCGCTGATTGCCAAAGATATGGATGCGAAATAATTACATAATTTTTATCTTTATTAGCATGATTAACCATTGCAGCCTTTTCTATGCTATTTAAAGATTTAAAGCTGGTTTCATTAATTAGTATTAGCTTTAATTTCGATGAAAATGAGGGCACCAGGGCTTTATGGAGCTTATCTTCGTAAACCACATCGATAATTTTATTATTTGTAATATCGAATAAATAAGGATTTCCAGATGCGTTGAATCCTGAAATTTCAATATAACTTTTGGCGGATGGCGAAGCGGGTAATTCAAATTCGAAACTACTTTCGCCTTTACAAGAAAATCCTCTTGTATAAGAAAGTTTTATAAATGACGCCGCAACCTTACTGCTGATAGCTCCTTGATCATCAATACTCTCAAACGTAATGCTAGTTGAAGTATCTAAACTTGTTAATACTAAATTTTGTGAAATTTTTATTGACCGGTATTCTTTAAATATAGTATCGAGCTCGAAAGAAGGAGCCGTAACATTAATGTGATGTTTATTTTCGTTGCCCCATATACTTTTTGACAAGGAAACAAAAGCAAGTTCTATACGGCTATTAACACCTGCATTCTTAAAGTCGGGAGTTGAAATAGATTTTACAACTTTTTGTCCTTTCTCCAAAATCTTATTATCGAACCAACCTTCGCCCTCAACATATTCACAATCTTCGAGCCCAGCGTAATAGGTATTGGTATATTCCGCATAAGCTTCTTCCCAGCAGTAGGTTTCAGGAGTATATCCTGTAAAATTAATATCCTTTTCAGCAGCAAAGCGCTTATTTGAGAAGCTTGTATTCCATGTCAAAAATACAGTAGCCTCATCGTTTATTAAACTATAATTTGGATTGCTTTGATGGATAGGATCATCATACATCTCAATATCGAACCAACCTGAATTTTTTTCGGCATAAAACAGAATATACTCAATAAGACCTTGCGATTCCCCTTTAATATAACATGGAATTTCAACACCATTCTGAAACAGTTGAATGTTCTGTGGACTAAAATTACTTATGGGAATACCAGCCGATTGCAATTGGGTATTTGTTATCTTATAAACTCCAGATTCTGCTATGCCGAAGCGATAATATTGTTGTGATAAATCTATCCATTCGTTACCCATATTTTGGGCAAACAATGTGCCTTGAATTAAGATTAAAACCAACAATATATGTTTTAAATATCGTATCATTTTATTTAACATTGTTAGGTTCAATATTTAGTTTATTAATGGCAAAAGTTAGGCTAAATACATGTGAATAGCCAGCAATTGAAACATCGCCAATATCGGTAAGCGCATAATCAATGGTTAAGCGCTTGTATTTTATTCCTAAGCCCAAGTTGGGTTGCAGAGTTGTGCTTTTCTCCCCATTCATGGAGTATTCGTTTTGTATATTGCCAATTCCCATTCTTAAAAAGACCATAGCATTGTATTGAAACTCCATCCCTAAATGCGGATCAACGCTAAATGGATCGCCCTTTATTAAGGTATTCCGTTTCCCATCGGTCGAAATATCAAGATTAAGCTCTGCCATAGCACCAAATTTTCGTGCAAACTGATACGTATACGCAGCTCCTAATATAAATTTTGGCAAGGTAATTTCAGTTGTGTTAGTTGGAATTTCATTACCTGTCATTTTAAAAACATCGGCCAGGTTCTCGGTATTGTATGTCCATGAATTAAAGGTGGTGGTAATATCGCGCGCCATTAAACCGAATTGCCAGTTATCAAAACTATAATGAGCAGCTAAGTCGATACCAAAGCCCCATGCACTTGCAAAGTCGCCGCCAACACGCCTAATAATTTTAGCATTAGCACCTACGTTTAATCCTTCAATTGGAAGTTTTCGGGCGTAAGAAAAAGTAAATGCATAATCTACCACCGAAAACGATTTTATGCGATCGAAACGGATTCTTCCATCACTATCAATTAAATCAATGGTATTGGGAATATTGTCGACACCAAAACGAATTAATGAAATACCTAGCGCAGATTCTTCATCAATTTTAAAAGCAAGGGCACCGAAATCATATTGTGCTAATCCGGCAAAATATTCAGAATGCATTAAGCCTAAATTCATGTTTTGTTCAATGGAAGTAAGCGCTGCCGGGTTCCAATATACGGCATCAACACCTGTAACGGAAGCTGCTGTAGCATTGGCCATACCAAATGACCGCGCCCCTACGCCTATAGAAAGAAATTCATTGGAATATTTTGGTGCTACTTGGGCAGATGCCGCAATTACAATAAATTGGATTCCAATTATAAAGGCTGATATAATTTTATTTTTTCTCACAAGTTATTACCAAAGATTATTTCTATAATATTTAATAAGATAATTTATATAATCCATTCTACAAACTGATTCTATAAATAATTAATACGTAAAAGTATGAAATGCAAGCTATACTGTTGGTAGGTTTTATCAATAATTAAAGTAATGCAGTCAATTAAATTGTTTATTAGGGTACATTCAATGTATTTATTCACAATACTAAATATTGTTTAATTAATTGTATTGACATCAAAAAACTCAAAAACCATTAAAATAAAATTCTCAAAAGACTTTTTTCTGTTATTTGGTACTTTTCGTTATTTCATTAATGATTATTTGTTTCTATTCGTAGAATTTTACCCCAAAAAAAATACGCGAAAGGATGCTATTATTCAACAAAGATCGAAGACTTCTCCCATTTTAAGGGTAGATCCATAATCCCCAGGAGAGGGGTGAATATTTAATATTTGAAATTATCACCCTTTCGGCTGTCGCCACTTTCCCTTTGAGAAAAAGATTAATAAATTGGCTGAACGTTATAATTCAACTTTTCACCGATTTAAGAAGCTATAAAGAGTAATATAATTCAAGGGAGAGAAAAGAGGTACATCGAGAAAGAGTCTCGTAGAATTCTTTAGATTAAAATCCGAATAATCAGGTTTATTTATACATTTGCTGTAAAAATTTGCAAGCATGACAAAAAGAAATAAATTTTGGTGGCTCCCCAACACCATAACTTCGTTTAACGCCTTATCGGGCAGTTTATCGGTAGTTTTTGCATTTGAAGGAAATTTGGTTTTAGCCGGGTTGCTTATTTTAGTTGCTGCGGTATTTGATTTTCTTGATGGTATGAGTGCTCGTTTGCTTCAGGCTTATTCTGATATGGGCAAAGAGCTTGACTCCCTGGCTGACATGATAAGTTTTGGTTTGGCTCCTGCGGTTATTGCTCATGTAATGGTACGGTCACAATATCCCGAAATAAATTTATTAATGGATGCAAACTATTTGCAGTTATTAATTTTACTCTTCCCATTTATTATTACAGTATTTTCGGCATTGCGCTTGGCAAAATTTAATATTGATACGCGTCAAACAGAATCGTTTATAGGCCTCAATACCCCATCGAATGCAATGATTTGGGCCTCGTTCCCTTTTGTTTTAAGCTTTAATGCAGATTCGTTTTTTGCAGGAATAATTACTAATGTACCTTTTTTACTAGTTTTTAGTTTGGTAATGAGTTTGTTATTGGTTTCTGAAATTCCTATGTTTTCGCTTAAGTTTAAAAGTTTAAAGGCTGCCGATAATAAAACCCGTTTTATATTTTTAATTGGCTGTTTGGCTTTGTTGGGAGTTTTTCAATTGGCGGGAATTTCGTTGGTTATATTGTGGTATATTGTTTTGAGTGTTTGTGAAGGCTTGGTTTGTAGGAAGGGTAATAATTGAATGGGAGAATGACTGAATGATTTAATAAATAAATTAAAAAAATCACCACAGAGGGCACAGATTAGCACAGAGAAATAATTAAAAATACAGCTGAGGGCAAGGAGAAATTGAAAGGGTTTATTAGTGAAAAAATGAATACGCATTGATAACTTATTAAAATTCACAATAGAAAGCACTGTACGACACTGATAAAATATATACAATTAACCACAGAGTATACAGATTGACACAGAGAAATAATTAAAAATAAATACTAAAAACAGAGAGAGGCACTGAGATTGGACAAGAATTAGGTATTCAGCTAAAACCATCTGAACTAAAATTGCTTAGGTAGATTATCATTGTTAACTTTGTTTGTATCATGTTAAATAAGGAGGAAATAGACATAACGCACTTCTCACCGCACCTTTTTTTGGATATTGATAAAAATGAGGTGGATATGAGAAAAAACACAACTTTTATTATAAAAAAAGTACTCCTATATGGCTTTTTTTCAGATTGGAAGATAATTATGCAATTATATGGCCTTAAGAAAATTGGTCAAAATGCTTTAAAAATACGTGGACTTGATAAAAAGACCGCTTCATTCGTTTCAATATTAACTGGCATTCCCAAAGATGAATTTCAATGCTATTCTATAAAACAGTCGGCCCCAAAACACTGGAACTTTTAAAGTCTCTTCAGAAAATTCCTGAACTTGATAATCTAATTTTAGTTGGAGGACCTGCTCTGGCCTTACAATTTGGACATAGAACCTCAATTGACATTGATTTATTTGGCAAATTAAAAATAGATACTGATACTTTAGTAAACATACTTCAAGAGGACTTTGAGCTTAATCTATTGAAAAAAACAAAGCATATGTTTATTGCAACAATATCTGGTATTAAAGTCGATATAATAAACTACTCATATCCCTGGATTGATAAATGCATAAAAAAAGGCAATATAAAACTTGCAGGTCCAAAGGATATTGCTGCGATGAAGCTTTCAGCTATTACCGGTAAAGGGTCAAAAAAAGATTTTATAGACCTTTTTCTTCTATTAAAGCAATTTACACTCGAAGAAATGCTGAATTTTTACACAAAAAAATATTCCGATGGTTCACAGATATTGGTTTTAAAGAGTTTAACTTATTTTGAAGATGCCGAAGATGATATAGCGCCAAAAATGTTCACTCAATATTCATGGGATGAAATTAAGCAGACCACTATAGGTAAGGTTTCGGAATATATTCAGAAATAATATTGCTTATCACTAAATAAAATACAGAATGACAGTGTGAAAACATTTAATTAACCACAAAAAGCACAGATTAAGACAGAGAAATAATTAAAAATAAATACTAAAAACACAGAGAGTCGCTGTGAAATTGAAAGGTTTTATTGCTAATAAATCGAACACGCATAGATAAATTATTAAATTTTACCACGGAGGACACAGATTAACACAGAGAAATAATTAATAATACTTCTGAGGGCAGAGAGGCAAAAATAAATTGAAAGGTTTTATTGCTAAAAGTCGAACATGTAAAGATAAATAATTTAAAATCACGACAGAAGACACAATGAATAAACAAAATAAAAAATTATGTGTGGCATAGTCGGTTACTTCAGCGCAAAAAATATTTTTAAGGTACATGAGCTGCCTGTTATGTTGCAATCCATTGCTCACCGTGGCCCCGATGCAGAGGGTACCTACTTCAAAGAACATGTTGCACTAGGTCACAAACGCTTAAGTATAATAGATCTTTCAGAGGAAGCAAACCAACCCATGCTTTCACATTCGGGAAATTCTGTAGTCGTTTTTAATGGTGAAATTTACAACTTTAAAGAAATTGCCCAAGAATTAGGTATAACTCCTAAAACTTCATCGGATACTGAAATTATTATTGAAGCCTTTGAAAAATGGGGCCCCGGTTTTGTGAACAAACTTAACGGTATGTTTGCCATGGCCATCTACAAATTAGATGAAGGCAAACTTTATCTATTTAGAGATCGCATAGGCATTAAACCGCTCTTTTATTATTTGAATGATGGCCAATTGGCTTTTTCGTCGGAATTAAAAACTTTTACTAAATTAGATTACATTGCGAAGAATATCGAAATTGATCCTGCATCAGTTAAATTATTCCTGCATTTAGGCTATATACCAAAGCCTCATACTATTTACAAACACATATTCAAATTTCCACAGGGGAGCTATGCTGTTTTTGATGGTAAAGCATTGAACATTAAACCCTATTGGGAGATAAATAAAAAGATTAAATCTAGCACTATTGATAATTTTGATGATGCAAAAACGGAATTACAATTACTCTTGCATCAATCGGTAAAATACCGTTTAATTGCCGATGTTCCCTATGGTACATTTTTAAGCGGTGGTGTTGACAGTTCATTAGTATCGGCTATTGCACAAAAAGTTACCAATCATCAGTTAAAGACTTTTTCCATTGGTTTTGCAGAATCGAAGTTTAACGAGAGTACCTACGCTAAACAAGTGGCTCAGCATCTTGAAACCGACCATCATTCATTTACTTTAACCGAAAAAGAAGCTATTGAATTGGTGCCGGATATTTTTAAGTATTATGATGAACCCTATGCCGATGCCTCGGCTATACCCACCATGTTGGTTTCGAAAATGGCGCGCGAACATGTAACCATGACCCTTTCGGGCGATGGAGGGGATGAACTTTTTCATGGTTACGGCATGTATAATTGGGCTGAGCGATTAAATAATCCGATACTACGAATGATGAAGTACCCAGCAAAACAAGCGTTAAGCTTAATGGGAAGTAAATACAAAAGAGCTTCTCATTTATTTGACTGGAAGGATTATAACAAGGTAAAATCACACATATTTTCGCAGGAACAGTATTATTTCTCTGAAAAAGAACTCGATTTACTGCTTAAACAGAGCAAGAAGTTAATTCGACTCGAAGAATGGCCAAAAACGGAACGGGATTTATTAGCACGTGAAAAACAAGCTCTTTTCGATTTAATGTACTATCTGCCTGATGATTTGTTAACCAAAGTAGACAGAGCCAGCATGAAATATTCACTAGAAACCCGTGTACCATTACTCGACCATAAGGTGGTGGAGTTTGCCTTAAACCTACATCCCAAGCTTAAGGTGCAAAATGGCGTAGCAAAACATTTGCTTAAGGAGGTTTTGTATGATTATGTGCCAAAAGAAATTTTCGATCGTCCCAAATGGGGTTTTGGTATCCCTTTAAACAAATGGCTAAAAACGGACTTGCGCTATTTGATTGATGAATATTTATCAGAAAGTCAAGTTATAAAAGCTGGATTTGTAAATGAACAATTAGTATCACAGCTTTTGCATGAATATTTAACTACTGGGAAAGAATATTTATATAACCGCGTTTGGGTTTTGATTTGTTTGCATCGGTGGTATTTTGATGTATTTAAGAAGATTGGGGTGTAGCAAATTTACCACAGAGAGCGCAGATTAGCACAGAGAACTCTTAGAATGTATCCCATTAGGTGCGATATTTAAATAACAAAGCTCTATCAATATGGCTTGTGCTATTTAGAAAAGCAATTTTTTATTAATTTTGCTTGCTTTAAAAGCATTTTTATAAACTTTTGTATATCGTTCTACTCCAATATCAAGAGAATTTTTTTCTAAAGCAGTCTCATGTATATTGCTGTATTTCAACTACCATGCAACCATTCATCAGTAATTATCTCATAATGTTTTATTATATTTTCAACTAAATTACTATGTAACTTTGCTAAAAATTACTCCTTGCTATTAACTTCTTTTTTAGTTTCTATTACCTGCATTTTACCCGAACTTTCAATAGCTTTTATGGCAATATCTTTAACGCTTTTCTCGGCATTATTAGCTTTTCCGTTAAGCTCTTTGATATAAGAATCCTGCTCGGCAATTTTCTCTTTTAAAGATACAATAGTTTGATTTTTAAGGTTAATATCACCCTCGGTTTTCTTGACATTAAGTTCTTTCTCAAACTTAAACTGAATTGTGAGCTTTTCATCGGTTTCGGCAATAGCTTTGTTCACGGCAGCATCAAGCTCAGCAGGGAATTTCAGTGCTTTTGCCCTCAACTCTGCAAGTTCAGCCTCAGTAACTGCAACTTTTTGTTCTCTTTCTGCTATCTCTTTTTCAAACAAGGTTTTTTTAGTACTAAGTTCACTTTCCAAAGCTTCTTTCTTCACCTTATATGCGTCGGTATCCTTTTTGCGAGCCAAATTCAAAGTGTAAGTATATTCTTCCTCTTCGCGTTTTCTTGTCTTTTCAACATCCGTTTTCAACTCTTTTTGATCCTGTTCCCATTTTTGTTTCTCACTCCTCCATTGTTCACGTTTTGTTTCTATTTCCCTCTCTAATTGTGATTTTTCATTGTCTATTTTAGATTGAAGAGTCCGCTGCTTTTCCTCCATTTCTATGTCAAATGTTTCATTTTGTTCTTTTTGAGCCATTAAAAGGGCAGCCAGAGCATCGGCTTCGGAGCTAATATGATAGAGTTCTTTAAGATTTTTATTTTCAAGTTCAATGGCTTTTTGGATATTGGCTAAGCTTTTTTGTTCATGAACCAACGAATCCGATAGCTCATCTAATTCTTTTCCTACATTTATTTTTAATTCAGCCATGGCCTTTAATAAAGAATCTGTAGAGTGCTTTGATGCTTCTTTAATCACTTCATGATTTTGTTTTTTCTCTTGCTCTTTTTTAGGCTCTTCTGTTTTCGATTCCTTCACTTTTGTTAACATCTCATCGTAAGCTGCTAAAATTTCATTTTTAGTGCTTTTGTTGGTTATTTTTTGTTCCATAATTGTGATTTTATTTGATCAAGCAAGTTAAAAAAAAGTTCTTCTTATTCCGATTGTTTTATTTCAACCGAAAAGTTTACCTGAATAATCAATAAATTGAATAAAAAGGAAATTTGTCGTGCACCCATATTTTCTTCCGGTTTAAATTGTAATTTTAATTGAATACTGTCGCTATAGGACTCTTACCATTCTATTTGTTCCAGCAAGTTCCCATAATAATGGCAAACTCTTTCTATTTGTTTGGCATTCATGTCGATACCTAGAAACAATTCCAATTCTTCGCAAGATTCTTCAAATACAAGCTTTGAGCCTATACGTGTCATGTGATCCTGTAACAATGGGCTTATATGAAAACCTCCTGGGCTTTGACATAAAGCATTTCCCTTTGGTAAATTAATCTTACCAAAGGTGGTTTTTATCGTTTTTTTTTATTCTTTGATTGGGGAACTTCTCCAATACTGCTTTGAAATATTTCATGCTCATATTTTTGAACCAAATCCCTAAAACCACTTTCATAATCATATAAATTTTCACGGTTATTGGAGTTCTGTGAAAAGG
>JAQICC010000024.1 GCA_027858735.1 Salinivirgaceae bacterium | reverse complement strand
TAACCTGAATAATTCATAAATTTTCTTAAAATTGATTTAATATTCTGATTATCAATTTTTAAAGGAAATATGATAATGTAAATATATATTAAGAAAATTTCCGGGTGCGTTTATTTTAATGCATCTGTTTTCCGAATCAAGTTCGGAACAGGCTGTTCCGAAACCCTTGAAATATAAAGATATGTCTGCGGATTCCGACGCCTTACAGCTACATCAAACTAAACGCATGAATTAATCAGGCTAGAGCCTGTCCATAAAGTCGAGAGTTTGAGCTAAAAAGTTCAAATTCGAGGCGTGTGAAAAATTCAAACCACAATATACTAGTGTATTCGAGGATTTGGATTTTGAGCGACAACAGCCTGCCCCGATTATTTCGGGGAAGAAGTTGGACTTTATAGACCAACTCTATCTAAACCTTGAGCATACTCCGAAAGGTCAAATAATTGTCATTTAGTCATCCGATGAATTCATAATTGACTGCATTACAGACCTGAATTGGTTCAGTGTTTTGCTAAAGTATTCATCGGGTGACTTTTCGGAGTGGACTCAAACCTTATAATTTTTAACCTCTTTGAAGTTGAAAGTCATTATATATTGATTAAGAAGTATAAATGGTGATACCCTAATTCATGTAAAATTTACTGAGACGTTATAAAGTGGCAAAATTTTATCGCTTTATCGAATTCATATTGTATCACCACATTATAATAGTACTTTTGCGCACAAACTAAAAAACACTGATTTGAAAAATTTTGAAGATCTAGGCATAAGCAAAGAACTTATTAAGGGATTAAACGAGCTTAATATAATTAAGCCAACTCAGATACAAAGTGAAGTGATTTCATTTTTGCTAAATGAAAAAGTGGATCTTGTCGGACAGGCTCAGACTGGCACTGGAAAAACTGCCGCATATGGCCTACCCTTACTTCATAGAATAGACCCGCAAAAAAAGGTAATTCAAGCGCTAATTCTTTGTCCTACCAGAGAGTTGGGACAGCAAATAGCTAAACATTTATTTATGTTTACTAAATACACTGATAAAGTTTATACAGAAGCTGTTTTTGGTGGCGCTAAAATTGACTTGCAAATAAATGCACTAAAAAGACCAACCCATATTGTAGTAGCAACACCTGGTAGACTAATTGATTTAGTAAGTAGAAAAGCCATTGATCTTAGTCATGTAAAAACTTTGATTTTAGATGAGGCAGATGAAATGCTAACTATGGGATTTAAACAAGAGTTAGATGAAATTCTTGGTTTTGTAAAAGGTACTGACAGCAAATGGCTTTTTTCTGCCACAATGCCTGTTGGTATAAAACAAATAATAAATGAGCACTTGTCGCCAAAAGCACATAGAATTGAGGTAGATGTTAAAAATATTGTAAACGAAAATATTGAGCATAAATTTATTGTTTGCGATATAGCTGATAAATTCGATGTTTTAATGCAGTTCTTAAAATCGGAACGTAGTAGCAGAGGAGTGGTTTTTTGCAAAACCAAAGCTGGTGCACAAAATTTGGAGAAACAATTGATTGCAAAAAATGTGCTTGCCGGTGCCATACATGGCGATTTATTGCAAAAAGATAGAGATAAGGTGATGCGGGCCTTTACCAAGAGCCGATTACAAGTGCTAGTTGCAACAGATATTGCTGCAAGAGGCTTAGATATAAACGACTTAGCTTTTGTTGTACATTACCAACTTCCTGAAAAGGATGCGTATTATACTCATAGAAGTGGGAGAACTGCCAGAGCCGGAAAAAAAGGGGTTTCATTAAGTTTGGTGCCTCCTTTTGAAATGAAACAAATAAGACATTTTGAAACAAAACTAGGCATATCTTTTACTCAAATAAAAGAGAAAAAATAGTTACACCATCATTTTTAGAAAATATAAAACCCCGATATTACTCGATATCGGGGTTTTGTTTTTAATTATTATCCTCTTTAAGCAATGGGCATTGTAAATCTAAACGTAGTACCCTTTCCTACTTCGCTTTCAACCCAAATTTTGCCTCCTAACAGTTCAACGTAAGCTTTCGATATGGATAAGCCTAGTCCTGAACCTTGGTATTGTGAGTTTAAAGGTTGACTCCCCTGAATAAATCGATCGAAAATGCTCTCAAGCTGCTCTGCGGAAATACCTGAGCCCGAATCTGTAACGTAAAACTCTAAAAAGTTATCTTTCTTTTTATAGCCTATATTTATTTCGCCTTTATCGGTAAATTTTATAGCATTTTTTACCAGATTTGTTAAAACCGCATATAGCTTTTCACTGTCAGTTTTTATCAATGATTCATTTAAAGACAAGCCATTCCTAAAACTTAATGCAATACCGTTATTATCGACCTCTGATTTAAAAAGCTTATAAATATATTCAATATGCTCATTTATTCTAACATCGCTAATATAAACTTCCATCTGTCCGGCTTCTATTTTCGAAATATCAATTATATCATTAATAATGCTAAGCATACGAACTCCGCTCTGTTCTATTAAATTAACATATTCAGCCTTATCTTCTTGTTCAACATGATTCTCTGATAATAGCTGAGCAAAACCAATAATACTGTTTAAAGGTGTGCGTATTTCATGGCTCATATTAGCTAAAAACGCCGATTTCAATCGATCACTTTCAACGGCTTTATCCATAGCCTTAACTAATTCTTTTTCAACTTTTTTTCTGTTCGAAATATCTTGTGATATTCCCAACAATACAGTGGGTTCACCTTTATCGTTTCTTTGAACAATTTTACCCCTATCATTTACCCATGTATAATGGCCATTTTTAGCTCGCATTCTAAATTCTGCATAATATTCCGAAGTTTCTCCCTTAAAATACTTTTCAATTGTCTGGGTTACCTGATCTATGTCATCTACATGAACAAACTTAATAAGATCATCCATATTGACAGGAATATCGCTTTGTAAGTATCCCAATGAATAATACAAATCGGGTGTGGTTATAACCTCGCCTGTTTCGTAGTTATTTTCAAATACAGAGGCTTTATTCACAACAAGCGACAAGTTTAGTCTTTGTTCACTCTCGCGTAATCGTTCTTCTGTCTGTTTTCGACGGGTTATATCAAAAGCTGAAATAACGGTTGCGTACCCCCCCTGCCATTGCATGATATCTTTGGTTAGATTTAGCCATCGATGCGATCCATTTTTCTCAACTATTTTAACTTCAAATTGGGTTTTTATATAGCCTTTCGATTCCATGGCTTCATTTTCTCTAAAAAGGCTTTTAAAGTTTGGATGAATCAAATGATCAAATTGCATTTTTAATAAGGTAGAATTCGAATACCCAGTATACTGTTCAGCAGCCGGATTGGCAAAAAGAATCCCTGAATCGTTATAAATAAATATTCCTGCTGTAATTGCGTGCGATAGAGTTCGTAGTCTTTGTTCGCTTTCTATTAATGATTTCTCTGCCTTTTTCCGCTGCTCAATTTCGGTAGCCCTAATTAACGATTTGCCTAAATGATTAACGACAGGCTTTAACTCATAGGTGAGGTTATCGTCAAATGGTTTCTTTCTACCTAATATTAATAAGCCATAATTTTCAAGACAAAATGCATAATATAATACATTATTAAACTCGCTCTGAATGCATGGCTCCGATTCTCGAGGCAGCTTATATTTAAAATAGTTTTTTATCTTGCTCCAGTCGCCAGATTTATTAGCAACAAATGGCATTACCATTATTTCTTCAGTACCCTCATTTGTATTTTTAAGTACTCCGGCTAAAAAGCAATTTAATTTTCTTAAATAAAGAGGTATACTTTTCTTTAATATTAACTGCTCGTCTATTTCATTGCTGGCACTAAATACAAGTTCTAGAAGCAGTTCTGTCTGCAAATTACGTACTACCATATACCAACAACAATTGTTTTATTATAAATTTCTAAGTATGAATCTTCCGAATTCGCAATTTCTCCAATAGATAATATTCCATTTACTTCCACACCATCACCAAACACTTCTAATTCTTTATTAAATGAATCTTGCATAAATAACACTCTCGAAATACAATCAATACAGAAAATAGACTTCTCATTCATGGAATCTTCAAGTTTTGAAAAAGCTATTTGCCTTGCTTTTAGGGCTCCATTTAACAGTGAATCAATATCTCCGTGCAATATATTCACATATTCACCTTCCTTAATTACATCAACTACATATAATGAATTATTGCTTACCATAAATGGATCTCGAACAACCATTTCTGCATCAATTTTAGTAATTCCCAGTGGATATGATTTGGCAATATCAAAAAAATTATCATTTGTAAAGGTTTTACCCGAATGTTTTTCTACAATTTCTTTATACACCTCAAAGGCCGGTTTCCAGTTAATGGTTTCAATTACATTGCTGTTGGCCTTTGTAACCTTGCATGGTTCTGAAATACTCTGCCATCCATGCGCTACACCAAGAGCTACACTTTTATTTACCCATCCTATAACTGCTGCATCTGAATGCATTCCATGATTATCGATAATGCATTGAAAAGGTTTAAAACTAAGCGATCCGGCGCCACCTCCTATATATGTTGGATTTATTCCAAAATAGTTGAATAAAATCTCAATAAATGAATCTTTGTTTGAATTTAGTGCATCGGCAAATACAAACAATGAGCTTGAACTGTCCAACGAATCCATTTTGATATTCGCAAGCTGCTCAAAACAGTAATCAGTACTTTCATTTAAATTAAATAGTTGGGTATTTATTTTGAATTTCAGCGGTATTAGTATAGTACCACTGGCTTTTCTCTCACCTTTAAATATCAATTCAGGAAAAACACCTCCAATAAGTGGTTTGCTTGTTTTTATAAGTACCGAACTAACTTCATTCGAATCATACCTTTCCTTATCTGCCATGAGCATTAAAATAGATTTAACCTCGTTGGTCGCTTCAAAGCTAACAACTGCCTTATCTAATTCAAATAAATTATTTGATGCTATATAAATTACGTCCATAGGCATTATTCTAATAATGCCAATTATTGGCATTATTTATAGTTCGTTATTGCTGTTGCAGGTTTGTTTTATCGTTTCAAAATCATCATAAAAATATGATAATTGCCTTACAAAACAAAGTATTGCTACATATCAATACTTAATAATCAGCGTTGGGTATGAGTGCTATAATCTAGATATCTGTTATCAACAGTACTACCCTAAGGTACAGGGCTATTGATTTTCAAAAACTAAAATTTTAAATAATTTCAATAGTCGAAAAAATTCACAATTAATTCGTCGACATCTCTTTTGGGTACATGATGTACTTCATTATTATCGCGCCAATACTGATAATCATTGGTAAACATGGGCTCAACTATAACTTTCTCAACGGGTTTGCCCAAAGCTAACACCAAAAGTATTTCTAAATTATCGGGCAAATTTAGGAATACGCCTAATTTCTCTTTGTTTACCGAAGCAATTATGCAGCCTCCTAATTTTTGCTCTACCGCACCTAGCAAAATGCTTTGTGCAGCAATACCCTCATCGCAAAAATGGTTTTTAGCTATCGTTGTATCGTTAAGTATTACAATGTAAGCCGACGGATGTTCACCCTCCTTAGGTCCATTCCAATCAGTCAGATATCCTGCCCAACCTAAACACAAAAATATTTTTGAATTAAATTCTGGAGTATTTGAAATAAAATATTTTAACGACTGCTGATTGCGTGCCGAGGCTGAAAGTCGAGCAAGATTAATTAGTTGAATTAAATTTTGTTTGGGGATTTCAAAAGACTGGTCAAAACGACGGTAACTTCGGTTTTGTTTTATAAGATTAATTAGTTCCATTGCTTGATTCCTTTTTGTAACCATCTACAAACTCCTGATAATTTAGATTTTTTTCGTACAGCGATTGGAAAATATACATTAGTAAAGGCTCCATTTGTTCGGGTTTTTGAAACCCTGGAACCGCCGTTATCAGTTGATTTTTTTCGTTCATAAATACAATACTTGGATAGCTCATTTTACCATTTAACAAAGCAACTGCTAAATCATGCGTTGGTCTTCTACCCTCTCCCTTATTTAAGAAAACAGTTTCCTGAAATATTACCGTGTCACGACGCTCAGCATCAAACTTAACAGCGTAGTATTTTTCGTTTAGTATTTTGGCAATATCAGGATGTTGAAAGGTTTGCTCATCCATAACTTTACACCAACCACACCAATCGGTATAAACATCAATCATTATTTTTCGGGGCGCTTTTTCATTTAGTTTTACGGCTTCGGAAAAAGTATACCATTTAACTGCCTGAGCATGTATATCTTGTACAAATAATAAAGTGCCAAAAAGCACTAATACAAAACTTAATTTTTTCATGAATTTATTTTTTATCTAAAGAAACAGCTTTTTGTTGCAATTGACAATTAATTAAAGAAGTTTAGTATCTTTTTAACAAGCTACTGACAATTAAAACCTATAAGCCCAATATATTGTATTTGGAGTAACAATAAAGCTTTGCTTCTCATTTTTTGCTTTGGTTTTGTGCAACACAGGTATAAAATAACCAACAGCACTCCCAACTAATGCTCCAGCTATAACGTCGGTAGAATAATGCTGCCCCGATGCAACACGCAAATACCCTGTAGCTGCAGCAAGAGCCATACTCGATCCCCAAATTACCTTGCTCCATGTAGATTTACCATAAATATCGGTGTAAGTTTTCGACAAAAAAACTGCTGATGCAAATGTTATAGAAGCATGACCCGAAAAAAATGAATCGTATACATCATCACTAGAAATTTTATCGATTCTTTCATTTAATGGTAGGTTCGTATTATATAAATAGGGTCGTTTCCGCAGGGTTATTGTTTTGCTGAAATCGGTAAGTCCCCATGTTACTAAAGCTACTTCAAAGTACATAGCACCAATAGTAAACCCATTTTTACATTGCTTATTAATTACTTGATTGGCTAATAATACTGATGGAGCTACCACTAAAATACCTCTGGTTATATCGCTGACATATGAAAGGTTTTTATTCCAATTATTCGTTGCATAACGGTCAAAAGCGTTTATATTGCTTTTATCTAGTGTAAGTAATTCTTCTGTACTCATTAGAGCCTGATTCTGTTCAAGGTAATTTGCGTACAATTTTGCTGATGTTCCAAGGGTAACAATAGCAAAGTCAGCTTTATTAAGTTTATATGGAAAATCATTATTTTGAGCATAACTTACCAGTACAGTAGCTTGAATAAAATAGAATAATATGATAACTTTTAAATTATTCATAGTCATCTCACTTTACAAAACGTATTTCAACCCTTCTATTGGCTTTTCTTCCTAGCTCATCAGTATTGTTTGCAATCGGCTGATTTTCACCATGGTATTTTATAATAACTCTATTTTTATTAATGTTGTGATTAACAAGAAACTCTTTTACAGCTATCGCCCTTCTTTTTGAAAGCTCAATGTTTTTTCCGGCATCGCCAACATTATCGGTATGGCCATGGATAACTATCTTTAAATTGCTTTCTCGTTTCATTAAATTTACCACCCTATTTACTTCAGGCTTTGAAATATCGAGCAACATTGATTCACCAAAATCAAAGAAAATATTATTAAGTTTCACTGTTAAGCTATCAAGTAAAGGAGTTAGAGTAATATCAACCCATATAGTATCGCTGTTTTGCAAGGGACGTAAATCGATGTTTTCGCTTGAAGAAAAATAACCTTTCAAGTGTGCAGAAACGCTATAATTTAAATCGGTTTTAAGAGGAGCTGAATAAAAACCAAAAGGATGACTATCGGTGTTAGTAACAACATTGCCCGAATTGAGTTCTGTTACCAATACCTGAGCAGCAACTGGTTTATTGGTATTTGCTAATAAGGTTTTACCCGCAAGCACTAAAGTTCTTTTAGCAATCCCTTCGCCACTAATTTGAGTTGCATTTTGCCAGCCAAATTCATCAACATTTAATTGTAGCTGGGCATTTTGCCGCCCTCTGGCTTTAGGATTAAAATTAATTCGTGCCCATACCGTATCCCCTTTTAAAATTAGGTTTTTCCCTATTCTGTTAACGCTAAAATTATCATCACTAGCATTTAAAAGCTTAAAATCCTTAATATTAATTAACTCGGTTCCTGAATTTCTTAGAATGGGTATTATGGTATCTGAAGATGTTTTTACATTAATTGCAGAAAATTGTATATCAGGATTTAATAAATTGAAATTACGACTTATACCTTGGCCTGAAACCACACACTCGAATTTATGCTTGCCTGATATAATAATTAGACTTTCTTTGAATATTTCAGCCTTTTGAGGAGTAAATCGAATTTCTATAGGTATACCCTCTCCTTTATTAACTTTTATCGAATTTTGTGGAGACACTAAAGTGAATACATCACTGGTGTTCTGAAAGTAGACCGAATCGATTACCACAATATTTTGAGTTTTATTCTGAATTAAGTTGGTAAATACCTCTTCCGTTGTTTTGCCAATGAATTGTTTGCCAAAATGAATATTCTCAGATACTTTGGGCTGTGGAACTTCTATTTTAAAATAAGATGTTGTATCAGCATCAAAATGGGTTTCAATATCCCAAACCGAAACAATGTCGCTTGCTGCTATTAAAATTGATTTTTCGTTTTGAGCAATTTGCATTGTTTTTATAAAACCAGTTTCTGCAAACCCAGTAAATTCAACTTCTTTAGTACTATAATTTACTATATAAAGCGAATCATTACTTAAAAACAATAGTTTTTCCGATTCAGGAAAAAACTGCATATGACTAACTTTATTGTAGGGCGAACTCCATTTTTGCGATGATGATGCTACATCGTAAACTATTAAGGTATTCTGATAATAGTATGCAGCAAATTTATTGTTTTCTGAAAGCGTGTATTCGCATTTCGCAGGCAGTGAAAATACTTTATTACCCATTGAAATACTGTATAGGTAACGATTTTCACTATCCTCGGTTATAAAAAACTCACCAGTTGAGGTATATTGAATAAATGTCTCATTGGGGTAATTCTTCACTTCTTTTTCAAGCTCTAAATTGTAAAGAATTGTACTTGATCTATTAGAAACCACTAATACATTTTCTGATTTATGCAGAATTGCCTTTTCAAAATCGTCATTGAGTTTAAGGGTAAATCCCCTTTTAGGTTCATTAGCCTTAAAAACACGTAAGCTATTGTCTTTAAAAGCTATACCAAATTTACTTTTAGGAGAAATTGAAACTTCATTATACTTTTTTAATAACCTTCCTTGATCGAAGCCTCTAAGACTATTATAGTTGTAAATTGACGCATACAATTCTTGCCCATTAATGTAAGTAAACGAAGTAAGCACCCTATCATTTTGAGCACCTAACTCTAACATTAATAATCCATTTCTATTGGTATAAATATCAAAACAACAATCTGTAATACTAACTAGCCTATTATAATTAGGAAAAAACACTACAGTACCCAAATGCTTATTTTCAAATTGAAAATTCTTACTGCCGCTTTCTGCATTCCAATTAATTACAGTTCCCTTTTCTGAGATGGTTAATATTTGCTTACCATCGGGGCTATAATAAGCCGATTTAAATGCTTCATCGCCCATTATTGCCACAGAATTATTAATCAAATTCGAAAAGGTAATATTGTTGGTTACCTGTCCTTGAATTCGAATTGAATCATGAATCACAGGAGCTTCCCAAGAATAATTATAGGTATTTCCTGTTCCAATAATATTCCAGTAATTTGATCCTTTAACTTGAAAAAAAAACTTTACTGAAGTGGCTTTGTCAATACCTTTCCATTCTATTGGAATAATTTCACCTCTAACAAATCTATTTTTTTGAATAGGTGAAGTAAGTACCAGTTTTTTATCTCCACCTGTCGCTGCATCGACAATTACATCGGGGCAACCAATATTTTTCATGGTGTATTGAGCTGTGGTAAAAATTGTATCGTTCGGTGTAAAAGTAAGTTCAATTTTTTTTAACTGATTCACTTCAGATGTAATTGGATAAATTTTATTCTTAATTCCAAAAATCGAATTATTGGTTGTGATTGAGGAAATATTCAATTCTAAGTTTTTCCCTTTAATGAACAAGGAAACATATTGAGGTATCTTAGGTGTTCCCTTTTTAAAATAAACCGATGATGCAGTTAGCTCAATTGAACCTACTTTTGAATTAGGAATGGTATATTCGAAATTAAATACATTGTTTTTAATTTTAATTTCAGTTGTTTTAAGATTATTGCAACTGTATTTTGCTTTCCATCCTATGTATCCCATTGAATTTACTTGAACATCACCATATATTGTTTTAAGAGCGTCTGAAATTTCTTTTTCGCTATTCAAATTGCTATAATGCTCGCCACCAGTTTGCTTTGATATATAAATTAGATCATCGCTTATGGGCAAACCTATAGTTATACTGCTAATAAGTGTAGAATCATGGTTTGCATATTCTGCAACAAGATCTTTATTCACGGCGCTTAGTCCATCGGTAATAAAAACGACTACTTTCCTAAATTTACCCTGTGAAGCAACATGAATAGCACCCGAATGGGGAGTTAAAAAAGCACTATTAAAATCAGTTCCTCCAATAGTATTTAGTTTATCAACCGTGGTGTTTAATGTGGTGACATTATGTGTGAAATCGCAGTTTAAATTTATTTCGGAATTAAATGAGCAAATTGCTACCTCAGTAACATCAAGAGGAAGCATTTTTATAAATTCTTTTGCCGTTTTTTTTAATGCGGCAAATTTTCTACCCATCATGGAAGTTGAAACATCTAACACCAGTACTATAGATGCGGGCAAAACAGTTGTTGTTGGCTTGGTAAAATTTGTTAGTTGCAGTTTTTGTGCACCTTCAAAAATTGACACATCGGATTCGCTTATTGAATCGGGCGAATAGTCGGTACCATAAGCCAGATAACGCGCTTCCATTATAGGAAAGCCTGTAGCATCGATATCAATTATTTGAAAAGTTTGCGCTTGTGATGGCAGAACCCCAAAGGCAATTAATACAAGTATAAAGAGTGGAAATATTTTCAAAAGTATAGGTGTTTTATTCTCTTGTATAAACATAGCAATAAATATTTTATTGCGTGCCTTTAAGAAGCTGTTTAATTTTATTCCTGCCTCGCCGACATACAGGCATCAGTTTTATTACTTGTCTTTGTTGCCATATGTATTGCAATTTTTTCAACACGTAACTATGGCTATGCGTTTCAAAAATGCCTCAATCTGACAAAAAATACACAATAATAAATTCTAAAAACAATACTTAAACAACTTCTAAGCAAAAGATATGTTGGATAAAAAAGAGACTACTTGATTAATGTACCAATATTTGGTACTTTTAAATAAAATTTTAGTGCAATGAGTAGAAATACATCAATATCTTTAGAAAGGATTTTGATAGATTTGTTCAAAATCGCTTATCAGTAGGAAGATACAATTCACGAAGGTGCAGAAAGTAGGATTGCTCACAATTTCAATCCAGAAACGCACTTAAAAGAATTGAACCTAAGTTGAGCGATTCGAACAAAGTGAAGAGGCGCTTTACTTAGGTATAACCCTCCCGACCTCCGGTACGGGACAGGCTGACCTAGGAATTGTTGGTTTTCACATTTTGAGTA
>JAQICC010000452.1 GCA_027858735.1 Salinivirgaceae bacterium | reverse complement strand
GTCTCCGTAAGAAAACTCCAATAATTTCGTTACTCTTGCATTTTAATCAGTCAATTACAAAAGTAAACTCCTGATTTTCAATACTGCGAAAGCCTCATTCTTGGAGCTTTCTTTTCAGAGACAGAGTTTTCTTGCACGCACTAAATAGAATGATTTACTAATCAAGAATATTTATTAGTGAATGGTTTTTCGATTCTAAAACAGTAGTACCTGTTAAGTAAACGTCAATTTCTCGAGCTGCTTCACGACCTTCGCTAATGGCATGAACTACCAGCGATTGTCCACGGCGCATATCCCCTGCAGTAAAAATATTTTCTTTGCTGGTTTTATAGTCTTTGTCTTTTACGTTTCCTCTTTCATTAAGTTCTACGCCGAGGTCGTTAATTAAACCTTCGTGTTGAGGGTGCATAAATCCTACAGCCAATAAAGCCAATTCACACGGAATTTCACGCTCAGTACCTGATACTTCTTCAAACGAACGACCTTCCCACTTAATGTCTACTAATTTAACCGCTTTTAAGTCGCCTTTTTCGTCTTTAATAAACTCTTTGGTATTCACCGACCATGCTCTTTCGCAGCCTTCAAGTTGTGAAGTGCTAGTACGTAATACCGCGGGATACATAGGCCAAGGGGTAGTTGGATTGTTTTCTTCAGGAGGTTTTGGTAATAATTCAATTTGAGTTACGCTTTTCGCTGAATGGCGGATACTTGTTCCTACACAGTCCGATCCGGTATCGCCACCACCAATTACCAATACATTTTTGCCTTTGGCATGAATCTCATCATTCGATGCTATTTTATCTCCGGCAACCCGTTTGTTATTTTGGCCTAAAAATTCCATTGCAGGATAAACGCCCTTAGCTTCACGTCCTTTAATAGGTAAATCTCTTGGAATTGTTGATCCGCCTGTTAGTAATACAGCATCGTATTTTTCTTCTAAATCTTTAGCTGAAATATCGACACCTACATTGGTATTCGTTTTAAATTCAACCCCTTCAGCTTCCATTACTGCGATGCGTCGGTCAATAACACTCTTGTCCAATTTAAAATCTGGAATACCATAGCGTAATAATCCACCGATTCTATCAGCACGTTCAAATAAGGTAACTTTATGTCCTGCAGAATTCAACTGTGCCGCTGCAGCAAGTCCGGCAGGACCACTACCCACAACTGCAATTTTTTTATCGGTTCTGAATTCAGGAATTGCAGGTTTAACCCATCCTTCGCTAAAAGCGCGTTCAATTATATTTTTCTCAATAAGTTCAATTGCAGTAGGTTTCTTGTTAATAGAAAGTACACACGATGCCTCGCAAGGTGCAGGGCAAATTCTACCAGTAAACTCAGGAAAATTATTGGTAGAGATTAATATTTTAAAGGCAGCTTTCCAGTTTTCTTTATATACCATGTCATTAAAGTCAGGTATATTATTTCCAAGCGGGCAGCCCTTGTGGCAAAAAGGAATACCACAATCCATACAGCGCGAAGCTTGTTTTTCAACCTTAATCTTACTATAAGGTTCGGTGAATTCTTCGTAGTTTGTAACGCGTTCCTTAATAGGTTTATATGAAGGAAGCTCTCTGTTATATTCTAAAAATCCTGTTGGTTTTCCCATAATTTTTCAATTTTTGTTTAGATAAAATAGCCTGCAGTTAATTATCTAAACCAATGCCTCTTTCTGTATTTGTTTTCTTAATTCCTTTTCAGATTCTTTTTTTGCTTTTGCTTCGGCTTGTTTGACAAGAGCTGCTTTATATTCCGAAGGATACACCTTTACAAATTTCAACATGGCATTATCCCAATCTTCGAGAATTTTTTTAGCACGGGTACTATCGGTATATTTATAGTGATTTGTTATATACTTTTTTAGCGTTTCCTCATCGCTATAACCCAGTTCTTTAAAGTCGTTTAATTCGTAGTTTTTATAGTGTTCAAAGTTGCCTTTGTCATCGTATATGTAAGCTATACCGCCCGACATTCCAGCACCAAAGTTCGATCCAACACTACTTAAGATAATTGCTCTACCACCCGTCATATATTCACAGCCATGGCGACCAATTCCTTCAACTACAGCCGTTGCGCCCGAGTTTCGTACGCAGAAGCGTTCACCAGCTACACCGTTAATATAGGCTTCACCCGATGTGGCTCCGTAGAATGCTACGTTACCAATAATCATATTTTCCCAGGCTTTGTAATTTGTATCTCTATCAGGATAAATTATTAGTTTACTACCCGATAATCCTTTGCCAAAGTAGTCATTTGCTTCACCCTCTAACTCAAGAGTTATGCCTTTCGCTGAAAAAGCTCCAAAACTTTGTCCTGCCGATCCTCTGAATTTTAAACTAATGGTATCATCAGGTAAACCCTCACCTTTGTGTTTTTTTGAAATTTCATTTGATAGCATTGTTCCAATTGCACGGTCGGTATTTACAACCTTAAATTCACCTGAGGTTTTCTCTCCTTTTTCAAGCGATTTTTGAGCTTCTTTAATTAATTTCCAATCAAAGAAATTTTCAATACCATGGTCTTGTTCAACATTCTTATAAAGGCCAACATTTTTGCCTCCATCCTCTTTTGCTAGAATTGGAGAAAGGTCAAGTGTTTTAATTTTCCAATGCTCAATATTCTGACGAACCCCTAGTGCATCAACTTGACCAACCATTTCATTGATGGTACGAAACCCTAATTCAGCCATTATTTCACGTAAATCTTGAGCAAGGAATGTAAAATAGTTTACCACATGCTCAGGCTTACCTGTAAATAGTTTACGTAATTCTTTGTTTTGAGTAGCAACGCCTACTGGGCATGTATTTGAGTGGCATTTACGCATCATAATACAACCTGTAGCTACAAGTGCTGCAGTAGCAACACCCCATTCTTCAGCACCTAATAAGGTAGCAATAGCAAGGTCTCTACCAGTTCTTAATTGACCATCAGTTTGAACCACAATTCTATCACGTAAATTATTTTTCACTAATGTTTGGTGTGTTTCAGACAAACCAAGCTCCCATGAAGTACCGCAATGTTGCACCGAGCTAATTGGTGAGGCACCTGTTCCTCCATCAAAACCTGAAATTAAAACTACATCGGCGTGTGCTTTCGCCACACCTGCTGCAATTGTTCCAACACCTGCTTTCGATACCAATTTAACATTGATACGCGCTTCGCGGTTTGCATTCTTAAGGTCGAATATTAGCTGAGCTAAATCTTCAATACTATAAATATCGTGATGAGGAGGTGGGGAAATTAAGCCTACTCCAGGAGTACTATGTCGCACTCTTCCAATCCATTCATCCACTTTATGTCCGGGTAATTGCCCTCCTTCTCCCGGCTTGGCACCCTGAGCCATTTTAATTTGAATTTCGTCGGCTTCACTTAAATAGTGGCTTGTAACTCCAAACCGACCCGATGCCACCTGCTTAATTGCAGAACGCATGCTATCACCATTGGGCAATTTTTCAAATCGTATTACATCTTCACCACCTTCACCACTATTGCTTTTTCCGCCAATGCGGTTCATCGCAATAGCTAAAGTTGAGTGAGCTTCATGCGAAATAGATCCGAATGACATGGCACCTGTCGCAAAGCGTTTAAATATATTCTCAATAGGTTCAACTTCATCTATTGAAATTGGTGTACGTTTTTGAAATTCGAACAGGCTGCGAATGGTTACCGCCTTAATATCTTGTTCATTTATAGCTTTAGCATATTCTTTATAAGCTTCTCCGTCGTTATTACGCGCAGCTTGCTGTAATTTAGTGATGGTTGTTGGGTTAAAAAGATGGTGTTCTCCTTTTTGTTTCCATTGATAAACACCACCTTCATCTAAACGAGCTTTTAGTCCAGCTTGTTTAGGAAATGCAAGTTTGTGGCGAACTTCAACTTCTTTTGCAATACCATCAAAATCAATACCACCCAAACGAGAAACGGTACCTTTGAAACATTTATTTATTACTTTATCAGATAAGCCAATGGCTTCGAAAATCTGAGCTCCATGGTACGATTGTAATGTTGATATACCCATTTTAGAGAATATCTTTAATAACCCGCCTCCAACAGCTTGAATATAGTTTTTGTAAGCGATTTCATCGGTTAGTCCTTTAGGTGATAGTTTATTTACCTCTAATGAACGTATTGTATCGAATGCCAGATATGGATTAACGGCATTAGCGCCATATCCAATCAATGTAGCAAAGTGATGAGTTTCGCGTACATCACCAGCCTCAAGAATTAATCCAGCACGAACGCGAAGACCATTTTGAACCAAATGGTGGTGTATTGCACCAGTAGCTAATAATGATGGAATTGGGGCGTTGTCTTTGTCTATATTTCTGTCCGATAAAATAATTGCATTGTAACCGTCTTCTACAATAGCAACATCGGCTTCTTGACACATTCTGGTTAATGCGGCTTCAAGTTCTCCTTTTTCACCTGTTGCGGGATACACTATGTCAATTACCTTAATGCTAAAGTTAGTATCTTGATAATTGCGTAATTTCTCAAGTTGAACATTGCTAAGTACAGGCTGATCAAACGAAATTTGCTTGCAGTGTAAGGTGGTTTCTGACAGTAGGTTATAAAGTTTACCAACTGCAGTACGCAGTGACATTACTATTTTCTCGCGAATAGGGTCGATAGGGGGGTTGCTAACCTGTGCAAATTGCTGTTTAAAGTAGTTGCTTAAATGACGACTCTGATTCGATAAAATAGCCAATGGTACATCATTTCCCATTGATCCAAGAGGTTCTTTCGCATCTTCACTCATTGTAGTAATGATATAATCAACATCCTCCTGACTGTAACCAAATGCCTGTTGTTTGGTTAATAAGTTTTCTTCGTCATATTTATATGTAAGCTCTTGTTCTGCAATATTGTTAATGTGCAGTTGGTTCATGTTTAACCATTTGCGATAGGGAGCTCTTTTTGAAATTTCGTGTTTAATTTCTTTATCATAAACAATACGGCCTTCTGTTAAATCGGCATATACCATTTTGCCTGGTTGAACGCGCCAGCTTTTAGTAATTTTTGATGGAGGGATAGGTATAGCCCCAACTTCTGAACATACAACTATGTAATCATCATCAGTCAGAATCATTCTCGATGGGCGAAGACCATTTCTATCAAGTGTTGCTCCAACAATATTACCGTCGGTAAAACAAATAGATGCCGGACCATCCCATGGCTCCATAATAGAAGCATGATACTGGTAAAAAGCTTTTTTCTCGTCGTTCATTTTATGAGTTTCTTGCCAAGCTTCAGGTACAAGCATCATTAATACGTGAGGTAATGAACGGCCTCCCATTACAAGCATCTCAACCATTGCATCAAGGTTTCCCGAATCTGAATTACCCTCATCCATAATCGGACGAAGTTTCAACATTTCTTCGTGAGTAAATTTTGTGCATTCAAGAAACTTCTCATTTGAGCTCATCCAATTCATATTACCACGTATGGTATTAATTTCACCATTGTGTGCTATGTATCTAAAAGGCTGAGCTAAATGCCATTTTGGGAAAGTATTTGTTGAGAATCGAGAGTGAATAAGTGCAATAGCCGATTCGAAGTTTTTATCAGTAAGGTCAGAATAGTACTGACGAGTTTGGTGCGTTCTAAATTGTCCTTTGTAGACAATGGTTTTATATGAAAATGAGGTAAAATAGAACTCGTTGCTATTATCTATTATAATATTATTTATAGAGTGAGCGCTGTATTGACGCAGAACAAAAAGTTTTCGTTCTAAATCCATCCCTGTTAGACCATCTTTGTGTTTTACAAAAACTTGTTCCGATTTGGGTTCGGTTAAACGAGCAGTGTCGCCTACATTAAATGATAATTTTGGAACATCACGATATCCAATTAGATCAAATCCTAATTCTGCAATTCTAATGTTGAAAAGTTTGCGACATTCTTCTCGCAGTTTTACGTTATCAGGAAAATAAACCATTCCAACACCATATTCGCCAAAGGCAGGTAGTTCAAGGCCGATCTTTTTAAGTTCAATTCTAAAAAATTTATCAGGTACTTGTGTTAAAATTCCAGCTCCATCACCAGTTTCAGGATCGCTACCAGCAGCTCCTCTGTGCTCCATGTTCTCAAGCATGGTAAGTGCATCTTGAACCAATTGGTTCGTTTTTTTGCCTTTTGCCTGAGCAATAAAACCAATACCACATGCATCAGATTCATACTGTGGTGTGTACATGGTTTTTTGTTGCTTCTCCTCTTGGTCTTTCCCTAAATATTTCTGCTCCATACGTGATTCTTTTTAACTCATTTTTAGTACGCATAAAATGTTGCTACCTTATATGTAGTACATTTTTTGTTAAAATAAATGGTGTGTTTGCGTACCCTTTAGTTTTATATGTATTCACCTCTTGCATCACAAAATAAAAGAAATTATCTCAGAAATGGTAACAAAATGTAAGTATTGTGAATGAATACACATAAAATTGAAAGTTTTCTTATGTAAATATTAAGCATTATTTAAGGGATTCCCCCTTTAGCAAACGTTTGAGTTAATTCAAGACCTATATTTTGAGATTCTCATATTATTGAAAAGTAGAACTCTAGTTTTGCTGATCATATCATTTTTTAGCCTGATGTATTGGTGAAACAAAATTTAATACTAAGGAATATATATTTAGAAAAAGGAATGTAATTATGAGGGGAATCGAGGTTTTTTTAAGAATGTGTTTTTGAGTCAGAAACTTACAGAATACCAAATAAATCATCAAATGCTTCACTTGAGTTGTTCGATGATCTTATGACTTGGATTAAATCGCAGCTTGATATTATTACACCTGTTTATAAGGACATTGACCTGGATAATATTTGTTCAGATGCTACTATTTAAGTTTGGTGTTTAGGAATATAAAGTGCAACTAAATTTTCAAACGAAGGTTCTTCTATAAAATTTAAAGCTGTACGAAAACCGCATGGCTTGCACGTTCAAATAAACGATTTTGGTTAAGGTATTCCAGATCATAAAATTGCGAATCATTTTGCTTTTGATAAATTAATTGCAGATATGCAATTGAATAAAGAAAAAGGAACAGGGATGGGGCTTGTGTTATCAAAAGAGCTATTAGAACATATAAATGGAAGTATAAAAGTTAAAAGTGAAGAAGGTATTGGGACAACGGTTTATATTGATGTGCCCGAAATTGGTGTAACTATGAATTAGAATACTCAGGTATATTTTCATAGGTGGCAGAAAGAGAGCTCGAAAACAAAATACGCTATAGTTACTTAACTATTTTAGTATTCAAAATTGTTGAGTTTCATTACTCTGATCTAACGATTTGTTGAAGTATAATAATGCGCGACCTTTTATTTCAGCCATAGCTGTTGTTTTTTTTGTAATAAAATTAAAATTGCAAGCGTATATGGTAATTGTTACCCAAATTGAGCGATTCGCTATCGCAAATCTGCTCAATCGACTGAGGTCTTGTAAGGTTTTCATACTTTTCGTTTCCCCGAAATAATCGGGGCAGGCTACTCAAAATGTGAAAA
>JAQICC010000421.1 GCA_027858735.1 Salinivirgaceae bacterium | reverse complement strand
TCTCCATGAGATAGAAAGGTTTCTTTCCACGAATTAACCTCATGAACGCCTACTTTTAAAATTCTACTCAACTCTTCAATACTATCGCCACGTAAAAGTGATAACACAGTTTCCACTTTAGTCTGACGACTAATTCTGGTTTTGTATTTTCTTTTTTCCATCTTTGCAGTCTCCTCTTTAACCATAATGCAATTATTTTTAGAAAGTTTTCTGCTCACATTTAATTGGGGCTAATATACTTAGGTAATATCTAAAGTCTAAGCTCTAATATCACGTAAAATTTTTAGAAGCTAAAGCGAGATGCACTAAAGTACATAGTTTTAACTACTAATGAGACCAATAAACTCACCCCTAAAGAGGGTGTCCAAAAAGTGGGAACCTTTATCAGTACACTTTCAAATTGAAAGAAGAGAAGGCTGAAAAAACTGATTTACACTGATTTGATCTGTGAAAATCAGCCAAAATCTGCGTCATCTGCGTTCCATTTTAAATTTAACTTTCATATTGTAAGTTTTCAAAAGTTGAGCTATTCTTTTCAGACACCCTCACTTTGTTACTCCTGCGTTGTGAAATCGCTTTGTTATTCGCAATTGCTCATGAGCTTGCAAGCAAGGTTCGCTAAGTTGAGGGAGAGCCTGTTCCGAATACTTTCGGAATGAACGAAGTTCGGAGGGTGAATTTCGATCAAATTTCAACCCTTGATTCGCATTACTTATAAAATAGCTTTGTTCATTAAATATAGAGGAGCCTGTTAAAAAAACCCCTTATATTTATCTAAAAATTTTACCAAAGATTCCTTCTCTGGTTTTATCAACTTTTCGTTTAGTAATTGCTCTTATTAAGATTTCTATTAAAAATGACAGCGCTAATACTCCCGCCGATAATATCAAAATAGTGTATGAATCCTTTATTGAATATATTAAAAATAAAACAATAACTCCTAGTGTAATAATTAGAGCTAAAACTACAAGTATCTTTGATGCTTTAGTCTTATTTAGCAACTTCAGATGACCCAGATGTGTTATTGCATGAATAAATAACACCGTAATGGATCCGATTGCCGCAATTTGAAGTAAATCTAAAAATAATATTAACAATGCTGTTAAAACTACACTAACTATAAGACCTTCTCTGGTTTTTCCAATTGGGTTAGCAAAAAAACCTGGAAGTTGTCCATTTCTTGCCATTTGATAAGCAATATTATTGGTAGCAAATAATACGGCATTTATAGAAGAAGAAGTTGCAAATAAAGCGGCTATCGAGATTATTGTAAAACCAAATACTCCAAACGCGGGTCTGGCAGCTTCTGCAAGTGCATAATCTTTAGATTCAATAACCTGGTCAACTTCAAGATTGCCAAAAACTGCAAATGCCAGTGCCGTATAAATAACCATGGTTATACCAATTGAAATGAAAATGGCTTTGGTCAAGTTTTTTTCCGGATTAATAATATCCTCAGCAGTATTCGTAATTATTCTAAATCCTTCGTATGAGAAGAAGGTTATAGCAATGCTAAATAGTATTTTATTGGAAGAAGGATACAATGCCGGTGCCATCAGCTCAGGTTTCATATAGATTAAACCTGCAATGGCAAAAACAACTAATATAAGTATGGTTATTATGATTGCTACATTCTGAAACTTAACCACTTTTTTAACTCCAAAAAATTGGATTGTTGCAAGCAATGCGATTATTGATAATGCAAATACATTGGTGTATATCAGCGATCCTTTTAAATTTAATAAGGCTGCTGCGTAACTTCCAAAAGCTTTTGCAAGTAGCGCTAAGGCAATTAATGAGGCTAGATATAACATGACACTTATACCGCCGGTAAAAACATTTACACCAAAAGCCTGAACTAAATATTCTACGATACCTCCGGCTGCAGGAAAACGTGCTCCTAACTTAGCCAGAGAATATCCACTAATTGCGGCAACAATTCCGCCCAGGATAAAAGAGATATAAACCGCTTTCCCTGCAATAGCCACGGCTTGCCCCATTAGCGCAAATATTCCAGCTCCAATCATTGCGCCAACTCCTAATCCAACGGCCGACCATAATCCAATTTTATTTTTTGATCCTTCCATGCACTAATTTTTAAAAGCTATTACTGTCTAATTAAATTTTTACTTGAATTTCTATAACACACTGTCACTTACTTACGATTTGTTCATCAACGGAAATAATAAATGTCGTGGACGGTTATTGATTTTTCTAGCTTAGAAAACTCAATAATATCAGATATAGACAACAGCACTAATTAGTTTCGTGTCGACATTCAAAATATGTAATAATACAAATTTAAATGCCGATACTATCATTCTTTACTTCATACTTTTCAAGTATTTGAAAAGCTCGCTGTCAGTAGTTAAAATCACCGATGTAGAGGTGTCGAATGTTGTTTCGAAAGTTTCCATCGATTTTAAAAAACCGTAT
>JAQICC010000354.1 GCA_027858735.1 Salinivirgaceae bacterium | reverse complement strand
ATATTGTGTAGTGATATGAAAATTGCCTCTAAGATTTTCAACAATTATGTCTCCAAGGCTGTTATTAATAGTTAATGTTTTGTTCTTAGGAATTTTAAGTATGTATTCTGCCACTATACTTCCTGTTAATTCGTCATTGGAACCAATTAAAATATAATTTCTAACATAAACTTCTTTTGACTTTGCTGTTATAATATGTTTAAAAAAGCTTAACTGATATTCGGCCTTAGTTTTATCAGTGTGTTTAGAAATGAAATCAATTTTAATATAATAATTTTCATCAGGAGAGCTTGTGATTTTAATGTGAGCTTTTTCGGCATCAATTTTAATATTACGATTTTGGCCTGCTATTATTTTTGTTACTTGTTTAGTAAATACATGTTCTTGTGCGTTACTGCAGAGAACAATACAACTTAAAATAGCAATCAACATTCCTATAGATATATGTATAATTTTAGCCATTATAGTTTGTTTATTTTTTGCGTTTAAAAGAAGAAATAGCAAAACCTACTCGGGCATTTAATTCAAAGGCATAATATAAGGTTTCAAAGTGCTTATTTGTACCTATGCCAATTTTACATTCAGTTCCCCAAAAACCAATATTGCCAATGCGTCGTTGTATTCCGTAACCAAGGTTAAAATAGCCAATGCTTTGTGTTGCGTGCATTTTACCTAAACTAGTCATAGTCTTATTTTTTTCAATTTCGGGGTATGTATATAAGCCACCATATGAATTTATATGCCAAATATCGGTATCGTAAAAAGCCATTTTAATGGTTAGTCCAGTTGAGAAGTAATTGCCTGAGAAACCATTAGTGTTTTTACCTTTTCTAATTCTTCTGTTAATATTATGGTAAAATCGGGTGTCGCCACTAAGAGCAAAATAAATTAGCGATCCTTTATCTGGAATAGGTACTCCAAGTAATTTATGATGATGATAGTAGCCCTCTTTTCTATAGGTGCTTTCTCCTAATATTCCCTCTATTTCAAGTGTAATATTGTTTTTTAATTTGGTTTCAAAACTCAAGTTCGGCTGTACTAATGAAAGGCGTAGTAAATCCACTTTAAATTGTTTGGTAACTTCAGTTTTGTCGGGTATTATATGGCGTAGTAGTTTATCGTATTGATTTACGGATGTAGCTATGCAAGTATCATTGTAGTTGTAGTAAGTAGTGTCACTTTGACCATAACTTTGAATTATGCCAAGTAAAAACAAAACTAGTAAAGTATATTTAATATATGAGATCATAATTTTTGAGTTTAGTGTTTTTTTAGTCTTGAAATGGCAAATCCGGCTTTTATATTTAGGTCTGGTGTAAAGTAAAGCCTGTTAAAGTCAGCGTTCGAACCTATAGCCATTTTTGCTTCCGCTGAAAAGTACCCAATATTGCCTATTCTTCGTTGTAATCCGTAACCAATTTTAAGAGCATAAACGTTCTCATTTGGTATGAATTTGCTAACACGATATACTGTATTTTGAAAGTGAGTTGTAAAAGGATCGCCATCATCATAATTGTCAAAATAATGATTTGTCTTATATAGCATTCCATTATTAGAGACTTTTGCTGTTGAAATATCAGTAAAATATAGGTTGGCTTCCATACCCAAGGCTAAATAGTTGCCGGAAAATCCATTGGTATTTTTTCCTTTTTCTTGTCTTTTGTTTTTGTTATAGTAATACTTGTAATTAATTTCAGGGAATAAGAAAGTTGAACCAGGAGAACGATAGGAGTATGGAGAACGACCAAAATTAAACTCAAATTCGAGGCTAGTATTATCCGTTAATTTTCTCTCGAACGAAGGGTTAATTCTCAAGTAGGCTATCTGCATCAAGTTTATTTTATACAACTGCTTCACATCTTCTTTTTCGGCCATAAAATATTTTATAAGCCGATTGTAGTCTTCTGTAGTTGCCGGCACGCAAGTATCACCTGAATGGGCATACTCAAGGCTTTCAATTTGTGCAATACTATTTGTAGTGCACAAATTGATTAGGATTAGGGTTAGTAATACGGGTTTTAATAAATTCATTATCGGTTAATTATATGCGGGTTAGCTAAATAGATTTAATATATAATTTTCAATTTTTAATTTGTCGTTCGTAATGCGAATTAAATGCATTTCAATTTCAGGACTTTTGTATTGTTTTAAAGCTTGTTTTAAATTTTGTTCTTCGCGTTCAATGTCTTCAAGCTGTTTTTGTAGCTCTTTATAATCGGGCATTTGGCAAACCTTTGGTTTTGTTTGGCAGTTGTAGCTTAATACTTCATTAAAATCAGCATCAATATTTGATAGTTCAATTTCCGATTTTATAGTTTTGTTAGTATTGTTTTCAACGGTGTAGGTAATTTGCGTTTTTGTTCTGTTTTTGAATTGTTTAAAACCAAACCCCAAGCCTACTAGTAAAATTATAGATGCTGCAAGCTGTAACCAGATTAATGAAATATTTTTTGTTTTTGCAGGTGGAACAATACGGTCAAATAAAGAAGGAGCTGTGTAATTAGGTAATTTGCTTGCAATAGATATATTCAGTACTTCCTTGTTAAGGGCATCAAGTTGTTGCTCAATTCTATCCCACATGCTAGCTGGTGCTTTATGTGTGGGTAGTTTGTCTTTTATATTTATTTGCTTTTGTTCCATAATGTTGGTTTTAGAAATAAATATGTTTTAACTGTTTTTGTAAGTGCTTTTTTGCATGAAAAAGCTGTGATTTTGAGGTGCCTTCTGAAATACTCAACATTTCAGCCACTTCTTTATGCTTATAACCTTCAACCTCAATTAAGAGAAATACTGTTCTATAGCCATCATCAAGATTTAGAATTGCTTTTTCAATGGCTTCACCGGTCATGTTTTCATCAATTAATTGTTCGCTTTCATTATCAAAGTCAGTAATATCTTCATATTTAAAATTCGTTTTGTTTTTTCGCAAAGCAGTTCGTACACATATGGTTTTTATCCATGCTCCAAGGGTTGAATCTCCTTTAAAGGTGTCAAGCTTCATAAACACATTAACAAAAGCTTCCTGCAACGCATCTTCTGCATCGTTTGGGTTGGCTGTTATTCTGTAAATTAATGTGTACATAGCATCTTTATATTTATTGAATAGGTGCATTTGCGCAAGCCTCTCATTATTAAGGCATCTCTTAATGAGTGTCAATTCATTTTTGTTGCGTTTTACGATCATTATTTGGTCTATTCAATACTAAAGAGTCACACAATATTAAAATGGTTGTATGCAGGGGTGCAATTTGGTTATTTTTTTTGAAATAGATATTTTGTAGCCCTAAGATCTCATAATATTCAATGGCTATATGCTGGCGATACACTATAGAACACTGGCATTTTGCCGGTGAAAGTATTCCTACCCTTTATTTTTAATTCAAATAGATTAAATGCGTTTACTCCGAGTTCAATGCTGGAATTTCAAGGGCAAGAAATTAATAAGGAAACTAACAAGCCACTTCAACTAAAAGCCATTCAATTGCAGCTTCTCTTGTGCAGAAGGTTTTATGCTCGTAGCTCGTGAATTTTTTATTACGTTCAATGTAAATGGAAATGGCTGTATCTCTTGTGTTTTGATGTATAAATGCCCCTTTTAATCTCTCAAAGTGTAAGGTGTTAGCTTCAATCTTTTTGGCAATAGCCTCCAGAGCATCAATTCCAAAACTATAATGCGATCTGGTAGCATCAATAATAAGCTTGCTTGAGGGTGGAAGGTATTTGTTTTGACCTATATTGAAAATGAACTGGATTAATTCATCCAAATCAATTTTTCCTTTAAACGTAACTTCAATAATTTGTAGTTGTTCGTTGAATGTTGATCCAATCATGTGTGAAAAGTACAACTTAGCATATTAAGATCAAAATATTTCTATTAACATATTGTTAATAAGCCTAGTGTTGGTGTTTTAATGCTATTGATTAATAAGTTTTCCAGCTCCAATAAAAATTGCAAACCAAACCAAGCCTTTAATAAAAAAGAAAAGAAAGCCAATTACACCAAAGTGCTTAATTCATAATTTTATTTTGTTCATTGTTGATAGTATTTATACAATTACAAAAAATAAATTGAATTGTTGAGTATATATTTGCATTGATGGCATAAAAAAACCGCTTATTAAGCGGTTTTTTGTTTGTTTTAATTTTTTATTCAGCTATTAAACTCAGTGCAAATCCACCCCCTGGAGCCATTTTAATAGGCAAGTTTGATTCACTTGTTATTTTCATTTCCTCAATGGCATATGCTGTCGGATTATCATCCCAATGGGCATCATCAGCATCTTTATAAAGTGTGGCTTTATATGTTTTCCCAGGTTCAAGAAAATCAAATTTAATTTCCATTTGGCGGGGGTTTTCATCCGTAATACCACCAACAAACCAGTTTTTAGAACCCCGTTCTTGACGAGCGGTAGTAACATAATCACCAACTTCTCCATTCAGTACTTTTGTTTGTTCCCAATTTACAGGTACATCTTCAATAAACTTAAAGGCGGGGTGATCTTTGTAATGAATTATTAAATCGGCGGCCATTTGAATGGGGCTGTTTATAACCACATACAATGCCAGTTGTTGAGCTAAGGTTGTACTTACTTGGTTATCGGGTTTGTAAGGATCAATTTTAAGATTAAAAATACCAGGTGTGAAATCAATAGGGCCACCTAGCATTCTGGTAAATGCCACAATTGGTAAATGTTCAGGTGGATTTCCTCCATCAGATGACCAAGCATTAAATTCTTGCCCACGCAAGCCTTCACGCGCAATTGCATTTGGGTAGGTGCGGCGTTTACCGGTAGCTTTTATAGGTTCGTGTGCATTAATGGCAACTTGATATTTTGCCGCGGTTTCAAGTACATGGTGGTAATGGCGCACCATATATTGACCATGATGAAATTCGCCTTTGGGTAGAATTTTTCCTACATATCCTGTTTTAACAGAATGTATACCTAGACTTTGCATTAAGGCAAATGCTGTATCCATTTGCTCGTAATAAGTTTGTGTTGCGGCCGAAGTTTCATGGTGCATGATTAATTCAACTCCTTTTTCTTTACCATAGCGTACAACCTCTTTCAAGTCGTAATCGGGGTAAGGAGTAATAAAATCGAATACCCCTTCGCGGTCTTCAAAACCTATCCAGTGTTCCCAGCCTACATTCCAGCCTTCAACTAAAATGCCGCCAATATGATGCTCTGATGCAAAATCAATAAGTTCTTTTGTATATTCAGTAGTTGCGCCATGTTTACCATGTGGTTTACCAGGTGTTTTAGTTTCTTTATCGTACTCTGCCGAATAATGCCAACTGCGCGTATCTAAATGCATATCCCACCAAATGCCTACATATTTTGTGGGTTTAAACCACGATACATCACCAATTTTATTGGGTTCGTTTAGGTTAACAATCAAGTCTGATTCAATAAGCCCGGCAGCATCATCAGAAATTTGGATAGTACGCCAGGGAGTGGTGAAAGGAACAGTTTGTTCTACTTTGTAGCCGGTATTTTTTGATCCCACAAGGCAACTAATAAAAGAGGTGTTGGTAGTATCCACTTTTAAGGTCATGCCGGCATAGTCTGTTAAATTAGCTTCGTGAATGCTAAGGTTTGTACCGCTGCTTGTAACCATTGTTACTGGTGTGTTAACTGCATTGTTAGGTATGCTGGTTTGTCCTAATGAAGGATGATTACGGTATTTGGTAGCATCAATATCCGATATGTTGGTCGTATTATATAGATGTTCGTAAATATCCCAATCGCCGGGAATCCAAAATGTTTTATGATCAGCTGTCAAGTTGAATTCTGTGTTTTCTTCAATTATATAAACCTTTGACATTTGCTCTTGTTCTGGAAATTCATAGCGGAATCCTAAACCATCGTTGTAAACTTTGAATATTACATCCATTCTTCTACCTGATGAGCTTTCTTTTAGTCCAACTTTTAGCAAGTTGTAGTTATTTTCAACCTCGTGTTTTTCGCCCCAAGGCATTTCCCATTTTTCATTAACGGTTTCTTCATCAATGCTAACAATTTCAAGACCTGTTGCTAGCGCTTTTTGATCTTCAAACTCAAAACCCATTTTTGAATTGCTAATTATGGTTCCTTCTCTAAAATCCACGTTATAAACGGGTTCACCCTCAGGGGTAACGAAGAATGATACTTTTATTTTGCCATCTGGCGAAATAACTTGATGTGAATTGTTTTGGCTGCAAGCTACAAATATCAATAAAGCAGCAAATACAAGAATGGATGTTTTAAATAGATTCATATTTGTTAGGTATTTTGATTTTCACACAAAGTAAATGCATTGTTGGTCAAAAATCAATGATGCAAGTTAAAATATTAATGATTTTAAAGCTAAGGTGGTGCTAAATAATATATAATCAGTATGGTGTGTTGTTAGATGCCTGCCGTTAATATAGATTATTTATTGGATATATGGCTTATAAAAATGAATGCATAGATTTCAAAATCAAAATAATTGATCCTACGGCTGTGATAGAAAGGTCGATTTCTTAGTGTTATGAGTTGAACTTTATGGTAGATAGAGTTTGAAATCGATTTAGCCCGGATTATTCACGAATAATCCCTGTCTCCGACAGCGACTAAGATTTAGTAAAAACTTTTGAAAAAAAAGTTTAACTGCATTTAAGTCGGGACTAACCTGAACCATGCATATTTTTTCCAAATTTATGCATGGTTCAGGTTAGTAGTTTAAATCCAGTATTAATGCTATAATTAATCATTCATTGTTAAATTTAGTCAATTACCTGATTAATTCATGCGTTTAGTGTAGTGCAAATACAACTAGGAATACCTGCCGACGTAGTACACACTACTTCAAAGGGATTGCAAGGAAATAGATGTGCTGAAAACGATAAAAAGCGGTTTGTTCAAAATACCAATAGTAATTTTAAGTTTGCCAATGTGAAAGTGTTTTCAGATAGCCTTATTGTACAAGTGTTTACTTCAGAGCATCAAGCAATTGAGAGCTTTCTTATTGTAAAAAAAAATGACCTGACATTGTGGAAAATGAACAGCCGGTTTGTTTGGGGAGTGAAATTACACTAACAGGAAAGGGTGCATATAACTACGAATGGAACATGCCAGTTTTAGCATGGAGAAGCATTCATACCACTATTTTTCGATTATTATCAGATGGTAGCAAAAAATGCTTTTGGATGTATTGATACACTAATAATATATAGGCTTTACATGACTTTGTTGCCGCTCAATCAGAAAGCAAAGAACAAAAAAGGGTGTTTAAGCAATGTTATAACTCTGAATGTAGAAATAAGTGTTACCCAAATTGAGCGATTCGCTATCGCAAATCTGCTCAATCGACTGAGGTCTTGTAAGGTTTTCATACTTTTCGTTTCCCCGAAATAATCGGGGCAGGCTACTCAAAATGTGAAAA
>JAQICC010000343.1 GCA_027858735.1 Salinivirgaceae bacterium | reverse complement strand
CTTAATACCTCTATTTTTTAGTTCGTGCTTCATACATTTATGATATACACTTTCAAGTAATCCGGGCCCCAGCTCTTTATGTACCTCAATTGCAACACCATTAACTTTATAAACTAAATCTTTTAGATATCTTTTGGTAATCTTCATTCTATTATATTTTGAACCATTTAAGACATTTAATAGCATATAAGACTTTACCATCATCACTTACTTTCTTTAATATGCTTTTATGCCATTTATAATTTTTAATTTATTGAACCATATAAGACATTTAAGATCATATAAGAGTTTCCATAGTCATATTTAAGTTTTTCTTTTATGTGCTTTTATGTCTTATATGGTTCTTTCCTATAATCTTTATTAACATTAAAACAATTTAAAATACCGCAAAAGTCGTGAGCGATTTACTTTATAAAAAGCCACATTTTGAGCATGAAAATCCTTTGCCAGTATTTCAATCTCATTTATTGACGAATTACCAAAGTCAAGAGTAATATTCTTTCCAGTGTGCTCCTTTAAATAATAATTGAATAGAGCATAATCTGCGCTTGCATCTCTACCTTCTTTAGAACAAGCCGCAACCAAACAAATGGCTTTTTGGTGCGATTTCATAAAAAAGGCTCCTGCTACTAATTCATTTTTATCATTGTAGGTGCCATATGTTTCACCAATATTATGATTTGTACAAAAAGGTATAATTCTTCGGAGTGTGTTTAGTTGTTCAAAAGTTAAGGGATTATCGGAGCTCGTTTTTTTCAAAAGAAGAAATTCTTTCAAATTCAAACTTTTCATTACGCTCACCTTATTAATTTTCGATTGCTTTATTTTCTCTTTTGCCTCATCAGAAAATTTTAGATACATTTTTTTATAGGGTTCAATAAGATCAAGTTCAAACATATTTCCTGTTTTTAACTTAAACTTATGATTCGACACCTTGTTAAAAGCATTTAAATTTAAATGAATCGATTTAATTTTATTAGGAATAGAATTTAAGAAAGCATCAACCATTTCTACATCGAGTCTGCTTGTAGTAAAAACACCTAATTGAGGAGCATATTCTGGTTGTACAATTTTACTAATGGCATAATTCGATTTGATAGTAATGGGCATAACGGCTTCATAATCGCCCAAAACCAATGCGTCCCATTGATACGATACAATATCAAGATACCATGAATAGGCATAAACCATTCCATTGAAGGACTGGCTAATACACCTATCCCATTTAAGCTTGCTTATTTCATCATGTTTTAGGTATTTAATATCCATATAACTTTACGATAAATATTTTGTCATTTCAATAAAAACTTTTTGCCAACCTTTCCATTCAAAGGTATTGCTTAAGCTTTCGTTATGCCATAAACTAATGAATGTACCATTAACAGATTTAACTTTTTGAATTAAATCTTTTATGGTATTCATGGCTAAGTCAATCGATTGATTTTCATATGATTTCAAGGTTCTATCCATCACAACAAAAGGGTGAATTATTAAACTTGTTTCTTTATTATTTTTTAAATCGAAAAATGGAAACGAATTGCTCGTGCCAGCTCTAAATCCAGGCTTATCGGCAAATCCCATCGAATAATCATGTTCAATACCCATTTCAATTAAATCAGTATAATATTGAGACATACTAAAAACCAAAAAGTGTTGTCTGCTATGAACTATATTTCCATCAAGTATTTTGGCTAGTCTATTTTGTTCTTTTTTAAAAATGCCTTTATCAAAACTTGCCACATACGATGGATGCAAACCAATACCCGCTCCAGAAATATCATTTTTAACAAAAGAAGAAAAAGCTTCACTCTTCCAATTTACAGTTTTATCGTATTTACCATAATTGCCCACGTGAATGAAGTAAAATAATTCAGTTTTCGTATTTTTATAAAGTGTATTTATCCAGTTAAATTTAAACCAAGGATCAGGAAATAATTTAAATAGAACTCCTAATCTTAGATACACAAAACTTACATTAGCTCTTAGAATATCACGGAGTAAACCTGCAATATTACGTACTAACCCTTTATTTTTATAGCACCACGGACTATCAACATCAATTGTGGTAATTGCTTTAAATTCACATTTTTTATAGCTAATTTCAGGAAAATATTTAAGCAGTTTTTCTTTAAATAAACATACCCACTCATCAACAATAGGCCTATTCAATAATTCATTTGCATAAGAAAAACTTGCCATGGCCGGAAATCTCTTGTGGTTATCAGCAGCATATGGCTGATATTCTTCGTATCGTGAAATATACCAAAACACTGCTGCAAAAAAATCAAAATGAATTTCTCCTTCAGTTTGTTTGAATATTATAGGTATCTCAAAATTTCTATCTACAACTGGTTTTGCATCAGTAATGCTTGATTCTTCTAACAAACCCATTGGTAAAATTTGAAATGCATTATGAATACTGCCTTGGGAATAGTTTATTTTATACTGCGTTGAACTTTCAAAATAATCAGGATTATCTGTAATTTCATACTCCAAACCCAATTGCGCTTTTAGCACAAAGCTTAAAACATAGCTTAATCGAGGAGTTATATGTTCACAGTATACAATCATTAATTAAGATAAAGCTTGTTTAAAAATCGCGTTCAAAATACCCTGTTCTTTCTCCCAGCAAAGTTCAATTGCAGCTTTCTCAAGATGCTCCTGCCACATTGATAGCCGTTCTCGGTTATTAAAAATTTCGAGGATTTGTTTAGCTACTTTTTCTGGTTCTCTATAATGAAGAATATCTCCGATATCGTATTGCGATACAATTCTTCGCATTTCAGGTAAGTCAGAAATAAGTACTGGAATTCTTGCTTGAATATAATCGAATAGCTTATTGGGTAAAGCATATCGATAATTTTTCCCTAAATCTTCTTCAAAGGAAAGACCTAAGCATGCTTTTGATGTAATTTCATGTAGCTCATTAAAAGCAAATCTACCCAAAAACCTCACCTTTTCACCCAGCTCTAAATCGTATACTCTCTCTTGCAAATTCTCCTCAATATCACCGGCACCAGCAATCCATAGGCTATAATTGTCGAGATATTTCATGGTGTCAATCATTAACTCAATACCTCTACCCATATTTAATGAACCTTGATAAATCAACACATTCGTTTTCTCATGCTCTATATAGGGTTTTAAAATAGGTAGATTGCGAACAACTTTAAAATGTGTATTATATTTCAGATTATATTCGTTGGCAATTGAGTCACAAACAGTATATGATGACTTAATTCGTGGAACTAACAATTTTTCAATAAACTCCCATACTCCTTTTTGAAATTTGCGATCCACTAATTCAGGTACTTCTGTAAAATACTCATGACTATCATATATCAACTTCTTAAAACGAAGTTTCGATACAACAAAACTGGCTAACAAGGTATCCAAGTCATTTGAAAGAACGGCATCGAATCGCTTAAACAACAAGAAAAAGAATAAACGTATATTATAATTTATATAAAAAAGGATGCCCTTATTAAACAATAGTCGGAATCGCTTTATTTTGTAATTTCGCAATACATCAATACTATAAGACAATTTACGCCCAACCAGGGTAATTTTGTAGCCTTGCTCATCAAGTGTATTTGCTATTCTATGCACTCTTTGATCGGTTACCAGATCATTTGTAACTGCTATTATAATATGTTTTGCCATAACAAACAAACCTACAATTTATTTTTATATTGTAGAAATTGTTTGAGCAGGTAATAACAACAAAAAGCAATTAATTATTACAAACTGATTTATTAACTCTACTATTTGTTAAATATAAAATACAGACTGCTTATATTTGCAAAAAATCATACTAAATGACCAAAATACTAGAGAAAATTTCATTAAGACCTTACAATACCTTTGGAATTGATGTTATGGCTGAACTATTCTGTCCATACTCATCGCAGGCTGATATAAAGTTCCTATTAAACCAAAATATTTTAAATTCATCTACACCACATATTATTTTAGGTGGAGGAAGCAATCAACTTTACACAAGCAATTTTAATGGTTTAATCATTCATCCAGTTAATGATACTATATGCATTATAAATGAAACACGTGAACACATATGGCTTAAAGCTGATGCTGGATTGGATTGGGATAACTTTGTAGCCTATACTGTTAACGAAGGGTATGGCGGAATTGAGAACCTTTCGAATATTCCTGGAAATGTTGGCGCAACACCTGTACAGAACATTGGAGCATACGGTGTTGAAGCTAAAGATTGCATTGATGAAGTTCATTTAGTTAGTTTAATTGACGGCACTGAAAAGTCATTAACCAATTCCGAATGTGAATTTGGGTATCGGCATAGCATCTTTAAAACAAAGTTAAAAAACCAATATTTGGTTGATTCGGTTACATTTAAACTTTCGAAAAAGCCTAAATTCACTTTACATTACGGTAGCGTTAAAGATGAACTGGATAGAATAGGTGAAACTAGTTTAAAAACTATTCGTGAAACAATAATTAAAATCCGAGAAAGCAAACTTCCTAATCATAAGGAAATTGGCAATGGTGGAAGCTTTTTTAAAAATCCAGTACTTTCAGACAAGAAAGCTAAAGAAATTCTTGATAAAAATCCAAATATGCCCATATACGATGTCAAGAATGGTTTTAAAAAACTGGCAGCTGGTTGGCTTATTGAACAATGTGGTTTAAAAGGTTATACAAACGCAGAAGGGACAGCCGGTATTCATGAAAAACAAGCACTTGTGCTTATAAATAAAGGTGGGGCAAATGGCCAAGATATTGTTGAAGTGGCAAGATTAGTGCAAAAGACTGTATTTGAAAAATTTGAAATAAATTTGGAACCAGAAGTAATAATTCATTAATTAAACGGCATCTGGACTTTGTGAGGTGCCCAGGTTAAAATATATAAAACTAAAAGAATACGATAATGAAAGTACTAGGAATAAATGGCAGCCCGCATAAAGACGGAAACACATCATTATTAATAAAAGAAGTTTTCAAGGTACTTGAAGCTGAAGGAATTGAAACTGAGTTTTACCAACTTGGTGGTAAACAAGTTCACGGTTGTACTGCTTGTGGAAAATGTCGCGAACTTAAAGATGGGAAATGCCACATTAAAAACGATGCTATAAACGAATGTATTCCTAAAATGAACGAGGCTGATGCAATTATTATTGGTTCTCCTGTTTATTTCGCGAATGTAACCACTGAAATAAAAGCACTTATTGATTGCGCTGGTTACGTAACTCGTTCAACCCATTCACTAAAACGCAAAATAGGTGCCGGGGTAGTTGCAGTGCGTCGTGCAGGCGAAATATTTACCTTTAATTCTATAAACGATTTCTTTTTAATAAGCCAAATGATTGTTCCGGGTTCTAGTTATTGGAATGTGGGTATCGGAAAGCTTCCTGGCGATGTGCTTAAAGATGAAGAAGGCATGCAAACAATGAGACATTTAGGCGAAAACATGGCCTGGTTGCTAAAGAAAGTTTGTGGCTAAATACGCAATGGTTTGCACCCTAATTTACAACCCATAACCATCAGAATAACAAAATATTGCTAAATAAATTAATCCCCCTTAAATCCTTTACAAACTAGTATTTTCAATTGTTTGTAAAGGATTTAATTTTAAAAACCTCTATTCCCATTACTTTTGCGGCTTCAAAAAATTAATTTTTATACTTCTTATGGTTAATAATAAAATGGGAAATCCTGCTGTAGTAGGTCTTGCAGGATTTGGTTTAACAACACTTTTACTTCAATTTCACAACCTTGGTTTAATTGGTTTAGGACCCGTTTTAGCAATGGGGTTTGCATTTGGTGGCTTAGCGCAGTTCATAGCTGGATTTATGGAGCAAAAAATGGGTAACAATTTTGGTTTTGCAGCATTTACTGCATACGGTTCATTTTGGATTGGATTAGGCATTATTTGGTTACTAAACAATGCCGGTATTTATCCATCATCGGGCACCGATGTTGGTTTTTACCTTGTGGCCTAGACACTTATCACAGGAATCTTTTTAATCGGTTCATTTTTCATCCACTCTGCAATGGCAATAACCTTTTCATTATTAATGGTAGGCTTTTTATTACTTGATTTAGGACATTTTGGTATGCCTATATTAAATAAAATTGCAGCAATTGTTCTTATATTTTGTGCATTAAGTGCTTGGTATATGATGGCTACCATTGTTATTAATGATGTTGCCGGAAGAGAAATTTTAAAAAGTGGTAAGCCTTGGATTAAAAAAGCACAACCCACTTTAGTACATGAAACCAAAAAGGAACATGCCTTGGCATCTTGATTTTTTTAAGCAATTACGATATATTAAAAATGCCTCTAGAAAACCTAGGGGCATTTTTAATATATCTTTTGGTATTACTACGAATTTGATGGGAGATAATTTTATAAATAGTTTTTTAGTGATATCTAATTAGCAGTCCCCAGTCAACAGTCGGCAGATTTTTAAGGACTGCTGACTGGGGACTGCTTACCTGAAAATTTCAAAATACTCAAAATTGAATCCTAACCCACAATAATGGTAGTAGAACCTATTTTTTTTACAAATCTTCCTCAAAAAAGCGTTTTATAGCACCAATATAATACTTTCGCCAACCTTCATCAATATTTTCAAAAGCTTCTTCTGGAATGTTGGTGTGCTTCACTTCAACACTAGTCCCTGTTTTATCTTTATGCAGTTTTATAGTTACAATTGAAGGCTCTGGTAAATCGTCAAAATACCATTCCTGTACCAATTTTTCATTTTCAACAACTTCAAGGTTTTTTCCTGTAATATCACCATCCCAAAGTTCAAATTCAGTGCCTACATTGGCATCCATTTTGGCGGTAGTATCACTCCACAACTCAATGGTAAAAGGATTTGTAAGTGCTAAAAAAATCTCATCGGGCTCAGCCTCAATGTATTCATAAAATTTAATTTCCATATGTTTTAAGATTTGTCATTAAATTAAAGTATTGCTGATTAATGCTTCTAAGTTCCTGTCCTACATCATCAATAAAAAAGTAAGTGGCACCCCAGCTATGCTTTACCTTTAAGTATACAGTAACCTTATTGTCGATATTCATAATTACCCGAGTAATTTGTTTACCCGGTTTTTCAATCTCTTCAATGTTTTTTTTATTCGGATAAACTTGAGCTAAACGGTTCTTCTCCTTCTCAATCCATTTCTCCTTTTCTTCGGCACTCATTTGTTTGGGTTGTGATGGGGCAATTTTAACTATTTTTATGGGCTCTATTTTCCTTTTTTGAGGCAACTCTTCGGGAATTGCTTTTTGCTCAACAATTTCAATCTGTGAATCATCATCAAGCTCTTCAATTTCATTATTTACCTCAACAACTCGTATTGAGAGATTTGTTTTTTTATCATCATCAAGCTTTTCTACATTATCAGTATCCTCAATTAACAAATCATCATCACTTTCCTGAACTTCAGTTGCTTTTATACTTATTTTAGCAGGCTTCTCAGCCTCAACTTCATCAATTTGAATTGTTTCATCTACATGAAAATCGTCATCCGATTCATTAACTTTTGTGGCCTTTATAGCAAGTTTGGCATCTTTATCATCCTCAACGGGATCAATTTTCATTGAACTTTCATCTTTAATCTCTTCAAGTGTTTCGTTTATATCAACCACCTCAACATTCAAATTTTGCAATTCAGCAGTAGCCTTATCTGCATCTTCATTCATTTTACGTGTAGCTTCTTGTTCGGCCAATTGCTTTACCTGCAACTTTTCTACTTGAGCTTCCTTCTTTGTTAGCTTTTTTTTCTTGGGCTGTTTTGCTTTTGCATTTAGCTTATTATCAATCTCTTTCTCGATATAAATGGTACGAATATCTTCAATTTTATATTTAGGTAAACGAGCCTCTGGATTTATCTTTATAGCTTCCCGATAAAACATTACGGCCTCGGAAAATTGCTTAGCCTCAAAAGCTTGTTTAGCATTAGCCATGGCTTGATTATATTGCTGTTTGGTATCAAATTGCTGCGATTGGGCTATTTGCACACCTAAAAAAAGAATAAATATATGGAGTACTATGTATTTTTTCATTGTTTAATATTAATGCATCATTCTAACGCAGCAAAGGTAATGTTTATTGAACTATTTTACTCAAATTCGGTAAATGGATGTAACTATTACCCAAATTGAGCGATTCGCTATCGCAAATCTGCTCAATCGACTGAGGTCTTGTAAGGTTTTCATACTTTTCGTTTCCCCGAAATAATCGGGGCAGGCTACTCAAAATGTGAAAA
>JAQICC010000337.1 GCA_027858735.1 Salinivirgaceae bacterium | reverse complement strand
TACCAGCCTCAGCCCGGATTGCCTATTTAGCAACTAAAATACTGGTGAATGACCTTACACCTATAACTTATTATGAAGGTCAAGATATGAAGGATTGGAGCATACAAAATCCGGATTGGGGTTTTTTGAACCGATTAAAACGACAACCGGATAAATCGTCATTTTACTACTGGTATCAAACATATGAATTAATAAGAACTATATCCTCATAGAATGATAGAATATTTATGACAAAAAAGATAGGAAAAATTAAATTTATTGACCTATTTGCTGGGATTGGGGGATTTCATTTTGCACTTGAGAAATTGGATATGGAGTGTGTTTTTGCGAGTGAAAAGAAAGAGATTTTAGCAAATTTGTATTTGGATAATTTTGGAATACAACCCAATAGAGATATTACAAAAATCAATATATCAGACATACCAAGCCATCAAATTTTGTGTGCAGGATTTCCCTGCCAACCTTTTTCAAAAGCGGGAAGTCAAAAAGGGCTAATGGATGAAAGAAATGGAAGTTTGTTTGATAAGATTGTGGAGATTCTAGAATACCACAAAACACCATTTTTTATTTTAGAAAACGTCAGGTCTTATCAATTGGCATCTAAATGAAAGTCCAAATGAATCATGTCTAGTGTATTGTATGAGTTCGTGCAAGATAGACAATGAAGTTGTTCAAACAGTTAGAAAACGTCGGACAGATAGGAATGATGAAATTCAACAGTTATTTCAAGGTGCACAGCCTCCAACAAAAAATAGTAAATTTCTTAAAGGTGAAGTATACCCAGGGGACAGATATATTAAAGATGACAATAAACTGACCATTCAAATTCATAGATTGCATTTAACTGATGTAAATGGATTAGATATCTTAGATGATAAAAGCAATATCATGTATCAGGATATTCCTAGTATTGCAATTTGGATTCCAGAAGAGATAGGTAAAGATATTATTAGGCAACCAGACAATACCTTATGAAATTAATTGAACACTTTAATATTCTTTCACTTCCAGCATCTAGTAATGGTAAATTATTTAATGCAGTATCTTTAAAAGAGTACCCTTTTGCTAAAATAGGGGTTAATAATTTTGGATATCCTGTATTATTAATTTCTTCTATACCAGATAGTACCTTTTTAGCTCAAAAAATTTATAGGTAAAGCAAGAGAAGGAAGGCCAAATGGCCTTCCACTTTAAACCTTAATTTGCAATAAAAGGTGCTTTTCTAATAAAGTTAGAATTCGATAATTGATCGAAAATAAAAACAGCTAAGTCAGAAGTGCTTATTTTTTTACCTTGAATATCGGTTAAACTTGTTTTAATGGTTCCAATAAGTTCCGATTCTTCAATAAATGGAATCCTAATTACTGTCCAATCTACATTGCTCTCCAATAAAATTGAATACTGGTTTTGTTTATCCGCAACAATTGCCGGAAAACTTAACTTCATAATTTTTGAAAGTAATTTCGTTTTAAACCCTTTTTTGTCGCCAATAGCATCAAGTGTAATACCTGTTACCAGTATAAAACGTTTCATATTTACCTTATCCATTGCCTTTAGAATGTTATTGGTGGCTTTGCTAAATATGGGCGCTTCGGTTTTGTCTTGACCAAGTGTGCTAACAAGCGCGTTGCATCCTTCCAACAGCGATAAAACAGATTCAAAATCTTTAACGTCTCCTTTTACTATTTCGAGTAAATTGTTCTTGATTTTTAGCTTTTCAGGGTTCCTGACAAGCATTTTAACTTGGATATTCTGATTGAGTAAATGGTTTACAAGATATTTACCAGCCTTGCCGGTTCCGCCAATTACGGCTATTTTTTTTATATTATTCATGGTATTCTCTGTATAAAATTTAATATAATAACTTAGGGTCCGATTTTTTTTAAAAACCGAACAATTCTAAAACTAGCGTAATAGAAATAATTAATATTTTATAAAGAGATTTTAATAGCTCAAAATTACAAAAAAAATCAACTTTAAATTATTTTTTGAGGTTTTAAAATCTACAATATTTGCTAATTTTACGAATAGCGAGTGTTAAGTAAAATATGAGATTGCAGTTTAAACTAAACATTTTGTAAATGGATATCAAAAAAGTTAACCTGAACGATGATTTATCGGCAGTAATAAATGTTTTAAATAAAGCACATGGTACTGTGGCACAAGAATATAATTTCACAAAAGAATCAAATCCTTCGAATAGTGCATTTATTAATCAGGAAACATTAAAAGAAGAAATGGGCCGGGGGATTGACGTATTTTTCTTATCGGTAAATAACGCTATGGTTGGGTGTATTGCTATTGAGAAATCGAAAAGGGCAGACGATATTTTTTATATTGAGAAAGTATCTGTATTGCCTGAACATAGGCACTATGGCTATGGTGTGGTTTTAATGGATTTTGCCACCGACAGAATAAAATCATTGAAGGGTAAAACCATTTCAATAGGTTTGATAGATTCAAATACTCCGCTTAAAAATTGGTATAAAAAGCAGGGCTATACTGAGACTGGCTTTAAGGATTTTGATCATTTACCCTTTCGGGTATGTTTTATGGCTAAAGAGCTATGAATACCGATTAGCCCTCTAAACCAATGCAATGCAGTAGTTTGTTGAAAAGTTGGTTTTGTTTGATTTATTTAAATTTTTTTTTTGATTTGTTTTTCTAAACGGTTGGGTTCTCTTTGTCTATTGCATTCATATTTTAATACGCCTTTCTTAGAAAAACTAACAATATGGAGTTGCTAACATTGAGGAGACAAAAAACTTAGGTTGATCACTTAAGATTACCGATTTCTGTTTGGCAAGAAATTCTAATTTTTTTAATTCTTGTTCCGTTTTGTCACATCCAATTGTCTTAACCAAATTATACTTGCCATATATTTTTGAAACAATCGGTACAGAATAACTACTCGATCTGTTTTTATTTTTTCGAATAAACATACGCAAATTTAAACAAGTAGTACCCAAAAACATCCCATAACATAAAGGTTTTAAGTAGGTTAATTGTAAAAATGAGGAAAAAAGGAGAAGCAAAGTGAAAAAAAATTGCTTGCATTTGCAAAATGACTTATTTTTAGGTAACCAAATTAAATCTTACTATTATGTTAAAAAACGGATTACAAATTTTTGAGCAATTTGTTTGCTCAAGCAGGAGCAAACCAGCAATGAACAGAATTGTTGGTTTATTTATTGCCTTATTCTTAACCAGTATTTTTTCAATTTTGCTTGGAAGACTTGGCTTTTTTATTCAATCGGGGGGAGGCAGCAGCTTTTTTGCTTATTTCGGGGTTTTAATATTTAGTGCTGCTATTAGCACTATTTTCATGATAGGTTCGTTTGCGTTTGCTTTTACATCGGTAAACTGGCATAATTTAAGAAACCCATTTTTACTGGCGTTAATTGCTGCATTATGTTATATGGTTTTAAACTTATTTTTAGGATTTTTTCGTCCAAGCTACCATTCATTCCTATTTCCATTTTTTCAGGGATTTTTATATTTCATTGGATTTACATTTATGATCGATCGAATTAAAAGTGCAAAATCAGCAATATTTTTAGCTTATTTCTCTGTTAGTATAGTGGTTGCTATTATGCAGGCTTTCCAAATTTTTAATGGTGGTTTTATTGTTACTAACCTTATTGTTTCTGCATTGTCGGGTTTATTGCTTGCCTACATTTTACCTTTTAGTTATTCTATTGTAAAGGTTAATTTTAATGAGGAAGTATACCTAATTTCTGATGATGTAATACCAGAAACTGAAGAAACAACCGTATCAAATCAGGAAACAGTATCTATTAGTATCGATAATATTGATTTAAGCACTGCTCAAAATATCATTTGCATAAATATGGCTAGAACACCAGCCGATAAGATTATCAACTATTTTCATCCATCGCTAAACCCATTTTACGCCGTTAAATTAGAAGATAGCAATTTACTTTTTCATCGAGTAAAAAAGGGAAAACTTGTTCAAAAGGTTGTGGGATATACTGACATTACTTTTGATATTGCTTTATCTGAAATTGCATCTTTTGAAAAAAATAGTTTCTTAATTTCATTTATGTACAACGTAATGATGCCTCGTTATGAAATGACGCTTAAGAATGGACAAACAATTCATTTCTGCTTTTTTAAAGGCCAGAAAATGTTTGGCAAACAATTTAATGGAGATGAAAAGGATAGAATTCTTAATGTGCTATTAAATAAAAATTAGAATTAATGGAAGCTGTAAATAAACAATTAATAACAACAATTAAGGGGCAACTGGAAATTGGCCGAACTAAAGAAGAGCTAATAAAGGCGTTAACTCCCAAAGGTTATACCGTAACTGAAATTGAAACTGCTTATGAACTATGTAGCACCGATTCGATAAAAAGTATTAATAAAGGTGCTAAATGGTATCTTGCTATTGGAATAGCCTTTTTCGTAGTTTCTCTTGCTTCATGGGGCGAATCGGTGAATAATGTTATGTATTATTGGTATGGTGGAACAATTACAGGAATATTTTTTATTGTAATAGGGATTGTTAAATTTAAAAAGAGTTAGAATTCTGAGGGTTCTAAATCAAAAAAAACGGCTAGCTAATATTTTAGGTAGCCGTTTTACAAACTCACAAATTGCTATCAATTCAAATACATTTGAAATATAACTATTCGTATCTTAATGCCTCTATAGGATTCCGCCTTGCTGCCCTATATGTTTGCCAGCTTACTGTTACCAACGCAATACCTATAGCAATAATGCCAGCCAAAGCAAATACCCACCAGCTCATTTCTGTTTTGTAAGCAAAGCTTTCGAGCCATTTTTGCATTATATAATACGAACATGGAATTGCTGGCAGAAAGGCTATTAGCAGCCAACTCAAATAATTGCGGTTAAGCAGACTTAAAATTTCAAAAGTTTCGGCTCCATTAACTTTTCGTACACCAATTTCTTTAATTCTTTTATCGGTTGAGGCCACCGACATGGCAAAAATACCCAGGCAGGCAATTAGGATTGAAACTATGCAAAAGGCACCAAATACTTTACCAAATAACAAATCCTCTTTGTATTGAACTTGGTAATACTCATCAAGAAAAACGCACTCAAAGGGGTTATTGGGAAATCTAGATGACCATAATTCAGCAATCTGGGGTTTTGTTGATGTAAAAATATTTTTATCTACATCAACTGTGTAATTATAATTTCCAAATTCTTCAAAGCTATATATGAACGGGTTACAATCCCTCTTCAGAGATTCTTGATGGTGATTTCCAACAATTCCAATAATTCGTTTTGTTGATTCTCCTTCAGTAATATCTTTGCCAATAGCTTCATTAGGATTTGAGAATCCTAAAAGTAAGGCAGCCTTTTCATTCAAAATGACTGATTTTTTATCAGTCACATAATCTTTGGAAAACGACCTACCGGCAAGAATTTTAAGCTTATATTCAGGAATAAAATCGTAATCAATTTTATTAACATTTGCACCAATGGTCGTCATTTTGCCATTAATATCACGTTTTATCTCGGTCCAGGTTGACTCATTGCCAGGTATAGTATATGACCCAGTAACCCCATTAATACCTGAAATTTTGTTTAGATCTTCCTTAAAGCTTTGAATGTCATGTTCATAATTATCGGTTTGTGATGCATATTGAACAGGAGCATTTAGAATTAGTTTATTATTTATATCAAATCCAAGATCCTTATTATCAATATATTGAAATTGTTTGTATATAATTAATGTACCTGCAATTAAAACAATAGCAATACCATATTGCAATACTGTAAGTACTGCTTGATAATTCATATTACTGGGGACTTTATTTTTGTTTTGAATTATAGATTTGTTGGTTTTTCCCCAGGGTGCAATAATTTGAGGAAGCAATGCTGTAAAAAATGTATTAACAATAAGTAATCCAACAGCGCTGATTAGGAATATGCGAAAAGTATTTGGCTGATGGAAAATATTGTTGCCAACAAAAGTCTCAATATAGGGATGAGCAACAAAAATTACAATTGCGGCCACTATTAAGGCAAAGACATTTTGAAATAGTGATTCGAAATACATATGCAAAAAACGATGGCGTTTACCTGCTCCTAATATGGCATCGAGTTTTTCTGATTTCATTCGCTTTGCTTGAATAGCTTTCGATAAATTAATAAAATTTATCCATGCCATAATTAGGACAACCATTCCAATAATTGTAAGCCAGTATACAATTTTTGAATCGCCATTTTTAGTATCCCATTGCATATTTGAATGCAAGTGAATACTTTTTAAAGGGTTTAGCTTTATGTTATAATAGTCTTGACTTTCGGGAACAAATTTTTCAATAAATCCGGGTAGTTTGTTTCTCAAAGTCTGAATATCGGTTCCATTTTTTAAGCGGAAATAGGTAAAAACCCGTGAAAAAAACCAACTTGAATTTAATTGTTCACCTCTTTGTTTAACAAGCACAGGATATGCAATTATTGCTTCGAAATTAAGATGTCCAGGATTTTTTTTACTATCTAAAACTCCTGTAACAACACCTTTTATTTCGCCCCGTTTATCAAATAAGCTTATCTCTTTCTGCATGGGATCATCGTTCCCATATAATTTTTTGGCTAATTCACTCGACAATATAACTCCTGATGGATTATTAAGTGCGATTTTGCTATCACCTTTTTGTAAGGGATATGTTAAAACATCGAAAAATGTAGAATCAGCGAATATTACATAATCACAGGTAAAAATATTGGTTTTATTACCAACAGTAAAACCCGATGATCTGATCACTCTTGTTGCATTTTCTATTTCAGGTAAAGCTCCTTTCATGGCTGGCCCATAAGCAGGTGGAATCATAGCCCATTCTGATTTGTCGCCATTGGCATCGCTATATTCGCCTGTAAGTCTATAAACATTTTGGTAATCGCTCACAAATTTATCATAGCTCAATTCAAAGCTGATGTAATTAGCAAGTAACATACAAACTCCCATTCCAATTATTAGCCCCAAAAGGTTAATAGATGTAAACAGTTTATTATTCATTAACCCACGAAATACCTTTTTAATAATGTTCCTTAATTGTGAAGTATTCATAATTGATAGTATTTAAGTGCTATTTTTATTTTTAATAATCAGATTTCAATACAACTACTTGTACCTCAACGATTCGATCCACGAGTATTAAGGATTTCGAGTTGAGATACTACTAGCAAGTTAAACTCTCAATCGCTTAGGTTTCGGCATCTTCGTATTTCAATACTACTCGTATCTCAAGGCCTCAACTGGATTCCGCCTTGCCGCCCTAAGGGTTTGCCAGCTTACAGTTAGTAATGCAATTCCCAATGCTATCAATCCCGCTAGGGCAAATACCCACCAGCTTAATTCGGTTTTGAAAGCGAAGTTTTGTAGCCATTTATTCATGGTGAAATATGCAATTGGAGCAGCTATTACGAATGCTGAAACCACCCAAATAGCAAAATCTTTGGTTAACATGGCCATTACTTCGGTAATTTTTGCACCGTTTACTTTGCGTATTCCAATTTCTTTTGTTCGTTTTATAATGGTAAAAAAGCTAATTGCATACAAGCCAACACAGGCAATTAATATGGATAGCAAGGATAGTATGAATAATAGCTTTTTTGCCTGTTGGTCTTTCAGGTACTGGTTGGCTAAATGCTCATTGTGAAACTCATAATACAATGGTTTTGTAAGATTAAGGTTTTTTCGCTCTTCGCGAATAATTTCTAAAGCCTCGGCAATTTGGTTGTTTCTTATCTTTATAAATACATTTCCTGAATTATCAATTTGTGTAATAACAAGGGGTTGCACCTGATGGTATAGTGAACGAAAGTTAAAATCCTTAACAATACCAATTATATTGTAGGTATTATCCCCTACAAATAGTCTTTTTCCTATTAATGAACCTGATTTTCTATATTCACGAACGGCTGTTTCATTTAGTAGGGCAGTCTCAAAATCTGATTGTTTTTCTTTATCAAAGACTTTGCCTTCTTTTAGCTTGATATTGAAGGTGTTGAAAAACTCATCATCAATGGGTAATACTGTGGTATGAAAGTAATTCTCATCTTCACGAGTTTCAAACCAGGCACCATTCATACTTGGATCATCGCCAAAATATACATCGCTGGATGAAACGGATTGTATGGCTGTATGTGTTTTAATTCTTTCAATAAATGTTTTTCGGGTACTAATCTTCATATTCCACATGTAAAGCATAATTACATTCTGGGTATCGTAGCCACGGTCTTTATTTACCATAAAGTTAATTTGCTTTTGTACAAATAATGAACTTAAAATAATTAGGGCTGACAATACAAATTGAAGTATTAAAAAACTGTCTTTAATTGAAAATTTACCTTTTCTGGTAGTTTCATTTTTAATTAATCCCAAGGTATGCTTTTTTGAAAATATTAGTATGGGAATCATATTACTTGCTAAATTAAAAATAAACAGTGATGAGAATACAGCAAGCAATAAAACAACGAACGCTTTGTCGGTTATATTGATTGTAAGCCCCAAATATTGCAGTAATTGGGTTTTTCCAAATTTGTAAAACAGCAAACCTAAAATAAATCCAATAATCCAAAATAGAAGAGATTCAATTATAAATTGATAAGCAATTTGATTATTCCCTGCACCTATGGATTTGCGTATCCCTATTTCGCTAAACCTTGTAGTTAGGTTAGCAATATTAAGGTTAATAAAGTTGAACGACGATATTAGTAATATTAATAGAGCCAGAATAATAGCTCCATAAACATAGGTTTCACTCGCTGTTACCGCCGCGTCAAAACGGTGCTTACTAAAATGGATGTCAGTAAGGGGCTCTGCATTAAAAAACATAAATGAATTGTAACTGTATCTCAAATCATCCCAACTTTTAGCATTAGCTGCATCAACTATTCCTTCGCCACTGTGGGTATGTACTGTTTTAGTAAGCTTAAAACTCAAGGCATTAATATCAACATCAGCAACATTTGTTTTTATATAGGTAAAATAGTTCTGTGAACCCCAACCATCTTGCTCAGGATTAATCTCATCTATGGATTGGATGATTTTAGTTTGCAAATGGAAATTAATGGGTAGATCGTCAAATACACCTGTAATTACGCAGTTTTTTCTGCGTAATAGAACCACTTTATTAAGCGCATCTTCAACCGATCCAAAATGTTGCAAGGCCACACTTTTGGCAATAGCTATGTGGTTTTCTGATTCAAAAGTGTTTTGTAGGCTTTTTTGAATGGGAAAACCAAAAAAGTCAAAAAAATTGGGGTCGGCGAAAGCCAGATCACCAGCTTCAATTGTTTGGTCGTTATAATACATAAGTCCATTTCCCCGAAAAATTATGCGGACCGCTTCAGCTATTTCGGGCGCTTCATTTAGTACAGCATCTGCCATTTCAGCACTTGTAACGGCAAAATCGATTTTGTTTCCGTCTAGTTCACCTTGCATCACGCATCGGTATATTTTATTATAATCGGTAATGCATTTGTCAAAACTTGTTTCGTAATACACATAGGTTGCGGCAAACAGTATTACGGCATACGATATACTAATTCCAAACAATTTTGCTAAGGACAAAACGCTGTTTGTTCTTGCATTTCGAAGTGCTGATTTTATGCTAAAGTTTCTTATCATCAATATTATTTATACAACTGGTTTTCATTGAGTATTCAATCGTAAGTTTTTTTACTAAATATCACATTCCTAATGTTATGGTACTTTGGTTTGCATTATTAATTGTTTATTACTCATTGTTTATGCTTATGTTCATTCTTCAATTTTGGTGGTTTTACTCACGAATTATTTTTATTGGATTCATTAATGCCAGCTTAAATGCGTGGTAGGTAACCGATATTATGGATATGAAAAATATTAATAACAGAGGAATGATAAATAGCCACCATTTCAGATCTATTTTGAAGGTGTAATCGACTAAGATTATACTAGCTAACCAATAGGCCACAGGAATAGCAAAAAGGCAAACGATTACAACAATTTTTGAAAATTCGGCAAATATTAAGTAGAATACTTCACTTATTTTAGCGCCATTTATTTTACGTATTCCAAATTCTTTTTCGCGCTTAAGAACGGTGAAATAAGAAATTCCAAAAAGACCAATAGCAGCCAGAATAATGGCTATTGTCGAAAAAATCAGTGTTGCTTTTGCCTTGGTAATATCATCAACAAATCGCTCTTCATATTTATCATCAAGGTAAAAATATCTAAAAGGAATATCGCTGAACATTTTTTTCCATTCTTTTTCAACTGCACCAAGTATTTCGTAATGCTTATTACCCGAATATTTTATGCATGCAAAACGGTTTTCCGAAGGACTAAAACGCAAGGTGCCATAATTATTAGACTCGTAACTTGAAAAAAGGAAATCTTTAACCACACCAACTATCCGATAGTTTCGATTCTGGGCTCCTTTGAAAACAAATTCATTAATAGCATCTGCTGGGTTTTCAAAACCTAACACCTTTACTGCCGACTCGCTAAGAATTATAATATCAGATTCCGTTGTTGGGTTTTTATCGAAATTTCTACCCGCAATAAGCTCCAATCCCATGGCAGGTATATAATTGCCATCAACACATATATCTTTCATAAAAAACTTGCTTTCAGCTCCTTGATCGGGCATCCAAAAATTATCGACATAGTAAGAATTTCCTGGTAAAGCATTAGTTACGGTAGTTATATTAATCTCAGCAACCCTTTCTAAATTCTGTTTAAAAGCTTCCTTTTTTGTCTCAAAAAAATCCTTATTGACATGATCTGTTTTTAAGATCAGACGGTTGTTTGTTTGTACTCCAATTTCTTTATTTATGAGAAACTTTGATTGTTTTATAATAATTAGCGTGGTTGTGACAATTAAAAAAGTGATAAAAAACTGGGCGGCAATAAGGATCTTACGAATATTCACACCACCAATTCTCTGATTATTTTCTTTTATCGCATGACTTTCATTGAGCTTGAAAATTTCTGATAATGGATAAATTGATATTACAATAAAAATAAAAACAGTAAACAAAAAGGCAAACAGAACATGCTTTATAGTAAGTATTGATAAGCTAATATCGAGATTAAAAAGATTATTAACTGAGGGTAAGGCCATAGACATGATACAAATAGCAAAAAAAATGCCTGCATAATAGTTTATTCCTGAATGATAGAGGTAATGAATCAATATTTTTATTCTTCCACTACCCATCATTTTATGAATACCATAAAAGCGTTTGCGTTCAAATATTTGAGCTACCGTTAAATTCGTATAATTAACAATGGTAATAATTAGGATTAGCAACGCCAGAAAAAACAATAGTTTTAAAATAGGAGCAAGTTTAGCCACATTTGGAATTTCCTTATCGGGATTATAGATATGCAAATTTTTTAAAGCAGTTAAGTTGATAATAACTTCCTCGTTTTGATGTTCTGCATCTTTATTTTCATTAGATATTTTTGTGAGCTTATCTGCTAATAGTTGTTTATTAGCTCCTGATATTGTTTTCACGAATGTTTGTGGAAAATAGTTATGCCAATTAGTACTACAATATTTGTAAATCCAATTCGGTGAGGATGCAGAAACCAATGCATCGAACTGAAAAGTGGAATTCTTTGGAATATCTTTTATTACACCGGTAATTATATAATTATCGTCATTTCTTTTTACACTTTTTCCTAGTGCTTTGTCATTTCCAAACAGTTTTTTAGCCACCGTTTGAGTCAATATAATTTTAAAGGGTGCGTCAAGCATCGTATTCGTGTTTCCACCCTCAACTATCGAAAAGTTGAAAACACTAAACAAATTGGTATCGGCATATAAAACGGCATTGCTTTCAAAGAAATCGTCATCTTTTTGCAATAACCATTCATCAACATACAATAGTCTGGTAATAGCTTTCAACTCGGGGAATTTTTTTTGCAATTCAGGACCAAGCGGCACCGGAGCCGAACTTATGAACCTGAAGGATCCACTACCCTGATTCAGATAGGTACTCACTTTAAAAATTTCATTGGTATCCTTATAAAATGAATTGTAGCTTGTTTCGTATTTTAGAAATAAAGCAATAAGGAAAAAAGTACCAAACCCAATCGATAGCCCAAAAAGGTTAATTAAATTGGTTATGACATGTGTCCTATAAAAACGAAAAAACTTATTTATCTTATTCATTGTTTGTTATTTATTAATACTTATTCATACCTCAACGCCTCAATCCAATAGGTTTCAGGAATACGTCACTCATATCTGAGTGCTTCGACCAGATTTCTTCTTGCAGCCCTAAAGGTTTGCCAGCTTACGGTGATTAATGCAATGGCGAGGGCAATGAATCCTGCCAAAGCAAATATCCACCAGTTTAATTCAGTTTTGAAGGCAAAGTTTTGGAGCCATTTATTCATAGCAAAATAGGATAGGGGAGTAGCTAACATAAAGGCAATACTCACCCATTTTATATAATCTTTATTGAGTATTTGTAATATTTCAGAAACTTTAGCACCGTTAACTTTACGTATGCCAATTTCCTTGTTTTTTTTGTTTAGTAGCATTGATGATAATCCAAACAGACCCACGCATGCTATGAATATAGCCACAAGTGAAAATGTTTTTACTATAAATGAATAATCGATCCATTTTTTAAACTGCATGTTGTAATGCTCATCAACCCATAAATAGTTGAATGCATTTCTAGGATGTACCTTTTTCCAAAGAGCCTCAATGGCAGCAATAGTAGCCTTGGTATTTGAGGTTTCAATATTCAACAAACAATATCCTCTGGCTTGATTCCACAACTGAAACATGGTGGGTTCAATGGGCATATCGGCCGATTGTTGGTAAAAATTGCACATTACACCTATAATCGTTCTGGATTCGTTTCGTGATTCCCAAAATATTTCTTTACCAAGGGCCTCAGAAACATCAGAAAAGCCATAAGCTTTTGCCAATGTTTCGTTAATAATTACACCGTTGGCATCGCTAGCATATTCCTCAGAAAAATTCCTGCCTGCCAGTAATTTATGCTTAAACAGTGGAATGTAATTGTACCCAACAAAGTTCATGCGGCAGCTCACATTTTCATCTTGTGTTTGATATGATAGGCGAGTAGGCATAAATGAAGGAATATACCCTCCGGGTAAATAACTTGATGAAGTTGATGTTGTAACTCCAGAAATTTTTAAGACTTCTTCTTCAAATACTGTTCGTGCTGTTTTAATATCTCCTTCTTGGGCAGAATTTGCACTTTGAATGGCAAAAATTTGATCCGTTTGTATTCCAGGGTTTACATGCATTAGTTCATTGACTTGCTTTGAAGATGTCAAGGTGAAAGCAATGAGTACAATAGAAGCGCCAAATTGAATTACAAACAATGTAATCCATGGTGATTGTTTGCCCTTTGCTTTGCTGGTATTTTTTGTGAGTATTGTAATTAGCTTTTGGCGATTTTGTAAGCGATGAATAGATTGGCTGACTAAAAAGGCTCCAACGATTAATATACTAATTAACGTGAACCAAAATAGGGAAAGGTATAACTGAGGAAGTATAATTTGTTCCATCCCCATTTTGTTAAGTGCAAGAGAGAATAACTCATACGCAGCAATGGAAATAACAAGGGCAATTCCATTAACGATCAATATTTTTTGAAAAAGCTCAAACCAAAGCCGGCGCAAGGAAGCTCCTAACACTTTTTTAACACCCAATTCCATTTTGTTTTTTAAGGCGCTACCAATGCTTATGCTTATAAAATTGAGCCAAGCCATTACCATTATAATCAGGGCAATTAATATTCTGATATTCACATATTGAGCATCATGATTATGATCGATAAAATTGTTTTGACCATTTAAATGCAGTTCATTCAATGAATAGACTGAATAATTAGTGTCACGGTCAAAATACTCTCTGGCTCCATTTGCATTGGCAAGCTCCGAAATGGTTTTACCAAATAATTCCTTATCAATCGGGTTTTTGGTTTTAAAATAGGTGAAAAAATTACTCCAACGCCAAGGTTCATCGTTGCTATACATATTGTTGGCCAGTATGTTTTCCATAGATAGTAACATGTTGAATTGCACATGACTGTTTTGGGGGATATTTTCAAAAACAGCACCAACGGTATAAGTAATATTGCTTTCGTAAGCACCATTTACTAACAAAGTTTTTCCAATAGGGTTTTCATTACCAAAATATTTTTCCGCATAGTTTTCTGAAATAGCCATGTGGTTTTTTAAATTCAATATTTTTATGGCATCACCAGATATTACAGGAAAAGTGAAAATTTTAAACAGGGAACCGTCAGTAAAAAACACTTCATTTTCATAGAAAGACTTATCCTCAATATTTACTGTAATTCCTCTGTAACACGGATGCAATTGAGTATAATCTTCAACAAAATTCAGTTTTTCTTTTGCAAGTGAACCTAAAGGCCTGGCTACTGAATTTTGAGTACGATAAATAAGACTATTGTCTTTGTGAAACCTATCAAAACTATATTCGAAAAATACATATTTGCACACAAAAATGCATGTAACAATACCTAATACCAACCCTATTATTTGGATAATACTATTTTGTTTATCAGTATTTATACTTTTAAAAATTCTCATATTCCCATATTTTTAAAACACAACGTAGTTTATTTATTCAGACCTCAATCCATATAAACAGCACCATTGTGGATTTTTATTATATAATACTACTCATATCTCAATGCCTCTACCGGATTCCGCCTTGCCGCTCTAAACGTTTGCCAGCTTACGGTGATTAATGCAATGGCGAGGGCAATGAATCCTGCCAAAGCAAATATCCACCAGTTTAAAGTTGTTTTGTATGCAAAGTTTTGAAGCCATTTGCCCATTATTATCCATGAAACAGGACATGCAACAAAAAAGGCTATAGCTATCCATTTTATATAGTCTTTATTGAGTAACGATAATATTTCCAGGTCTTTAGCCCCATTAACTTTTCGTATTCCTATTTCTTTTATTCTTTTCACTATACTATAAGTAGTTAAGCCATATAATCCCATATAGCCAATTAAAAGTGCCAATATTGAGAAGAAAGTAAACAATTGACGAAAAGCTATATCTTTTTTGTATTGCTGATCGAAATGTTTATCAAGAAAAAAATAAGCAAAAGGATCGTTTGGAAAAAATGAGGAATATACTTTCTCAATTTTTGAAAGTGCCGCTTTATGATTTGAACTTAATAGTTTGACGGAAATGTAATTAAACTGGTTCTCTATATCTTTTGTATAAAAAATTAGGGGTTCTGGCAGAATATGTAATGATTCCTGATGAAAACTCTTTGTTACTCCCAAAATAGTAAAGGTTGATCCTTGCCAGTTTATTTCTTTATTAATGATATCCTGAGCATTATAAAAACCAAACTCAGCAAGGGCTTCCTTGTTAATAATCATTCCATTATCAGTTTCGTCAAAGTATCTGCCTGTCAATAAATCAATGTTATAAAACTCAGGGTAATTGGGGAGTACTCTACCTACTCTAAAATAAGCATCCTCTTGTTTTGGATACCCAATAATAGATGGACCACCATTTCCATTACCAAAACGCTCACTGGGAACACTTACTGAAGCTGTAATTTCTTCAATATCGGCACTTTTTTTAAGCTCATTTTCAAAGGCATATAATTTACTGTTGTTATGTTGGTTAAAATCTACCCGTGGAATATTCAGTACCACAACTTGTTCTTTTTGAAAACCAAGATCAATAGAGTTAATGTGATTTAATTGCCTGTTTATTACAATTAAACCCGATATAAGAATGATAATCACCATAAACTGAATTATGATTAAACTGTGCCTGATATTTATTTGAGAACTACCATTTTTTATGGTATTGCTTCTTTTACGGCTTCCTATTCCTGAGAGCAATAAGGCTGAATACAAACCAGGAAATAAAATTCCAAAAATTACAACTGAACCTACCACATACCAAAATGAGGGATCGGTAAAAATTTGGGTTGATAAAGCCATTGTTTTAAAGAACCACTGAAAAGTAATAGCAATAAAAGCTGAGGCAATACACATGCTCAATAGATTATATAAGGTTGTTTCAATAAAAAACTGAGTCAATAATTGTTTTTTTCCTGCACCATTGGTTTTTCGAATTTCAATCTCCTTAAGTCGCTCTGTTGATTTTGCTGTGGTAAGGTTAATATAGTTTATCCATGCAATACCTAATATTAAAAGAGCAATTAAGCTCATAAAATATACCATTCGCTTATCGCCAAATTTAAACGAGTTTGGAGTTGATGTAAAGTCAGAAGTATTAAGGTAGGCTTCGGTTATGGGTTGAAGTTCCCAGAAGAGATTTGACTGAGTTATAGCTCGATTCTCTTTGGTAAAAGATGTTTTAAGTTTTGCCTCAACCTCGTTAATAATAGCCCCATCTTTAAGTTTCAAATAAGTGAAAAATGAGTGGTTACTCCATGAATTTTCAGGTCTTAGCATAAATGGAATTGTATGTAATGAACCTATTAAATCGAATTTGAAATGTGTGTTTTCCGGTGCGTCATAAAAAACTCCTGTAATTGTATTTTTATATTTTCCATCGATCAAAATACTTTTACCTACCGGATTTTCATTGCCAAATAACTTTTGAGCAATAGAACTTGAAATTGCTATTGAACCGGGTTCTTTTAATGCCAGTTCATTATCTCCCCACAAAAAAGGAAATGTAAACACAGAAAAGAAGTTATCGTCAGCATAATAAAATTCTTTAACTGAAATGGAAGAATTATCACCATTGCTGTTCTGGCTTGATAATACCATGTTGTTCATGGCAATTAGCCGTGTATAGCTCAATACTTCGGGTATTTCTTCGAGAGCAGTAGGCCCTTGGGCCGAAAAGCTATATGGACTTTTGTAATTATTATTGCCCTCGCGCTTTGCATCAACAACAACACGAAACAAATGATCGGCATCAGTGTGAAAATTATCGAAACCTTTCTCGAATTTTACATAAGAAAAAATTAAAAATGCAGCAACAATACTCACTGCCATTCCAAAAATAACGACAAGCGAATATTTTTTTTGACTAATTATATGTCGCCAGGCTAATTTTAAATAATTTGCTATCATAGCTTTAATTTTTTACTAGTTGTTGTTCTATAGTTTCTCTCACCAAATGTGTCAATCATACTAATCCACAACTTATGCCATAATGATAACATTCAGTAAATCATTGAATTGTGTATTGTTGAAATTGCTAATGTGTTAATTTATTTGACAGTTAGTGGTTGTTTTTTTACATTTTTTAAAATTATTATTTATACCTCAATGCCTCCACCGGATTCCGTCTTGCCGCGCTAAATGTTTGCCAGCAAATTGTCTTGAACTATGATTATGCATGATTATTTGATGGACTTTGATTTTTTGTTTTGTACTCGCTTAAATTGTAGGCTTTTACTCCCAAAATTTATTAATAAACCAACTTCCAAGTCATAAGCTTCACAGTAATTTATGGCTTGAGCCAAATGCACATCTTCCAATTGAATTACTGCTTTTATCTCGACCATGATTTTTTCATCTACAAAAAAATCTACCCGACGAGTCCCAATGTACTTTCCTTTGTAACTCAAAGTCATTTCCATTTCCCGTTGATAAGCAAGTCCCTGAATTTCAAATTCAATAGCTAATGCCCTTTGATAAACTACTTCTTGGAAACCGTGCCCAAATATTTATGAACTTCCATAGCACATCCAATAATTTTTGATGTCAATTCTGAATGTTGATATTTTTCGTCAATAGTCATTTTAGTTGTTTTTAAATCATAGTTTTCATTTAATCAAAATAATCAAGGTTCAAGACAATTACTCATATCGCAATGCCTCAACCGGATTTCTTCTAGCGGCCTTCCAACTTTGCCAGCTTACGGTTAATAATGCAATGCCTATAGCTAATAAACCGGCTAGGGCAAATATCCACCAGCTTAAATCAATTTTATTTGCGAATAGCTGAAGCATTTGTTTTAGTGCAAAATAAGCTAGCGGAAAAGCAATTATTAATGAAATACCAATAAGATTTATATACTCTGTTGAAATTAATCCAGTAATCTCAGTAATTGAGGCTCCATTAACTTTCCGGATACCAATTTCTTTTATTCGGTGTTTTATTGAAATAATTACCAAGCCCAACAAGCCAATAATCGAGATGAGAATTGTTAATATGGTAGATAGCATAACTAATTTGCCCCGAGCTTTAAATTGACTTTCAATAGCATAGCTTTCATTATTTAGAAAATTATAATATAAGGGTCGGTTGGGGCTAAAAGAATCACAAACATCATGTATTTGACGTATGGTTTGGTCTAGTATTATAGGATTAGCCACAGTAGCGTTTAGTTTAATAAATAAGTAATTATTATTGTTTGGGCTTAAGATATACGAAACTGGAGAAGGTCTAGAAGATAAAGCTGAACTGTGCTGGTAGTCTTCAACAACGCCAATCAAACTTAAATCATTGTTGCCATAGTGAAATATTTTTCCTAGCGCTTCTTTATCATCAAGTGCATTGAAAGCCGATTGGCTTAAAAGTATAGAATTTTCAGCATCGCTTGGGTAATTTTTATTAAAAAACCGACCCTCAGCAAGTTTCATGTTAAACAGCTCAAGATAATTGTAATCAACACGTGCTTCACTTATGCGTTTGGCTGATACATCGGACATGCCCCAAGGGAAAATATTACCAGATTCAATATGATTTGGCAAAACTGAGGCAGATGCAATATTCTCTATTTGTGGGTTTTGCTGGAGTTGTTGACGTAATTCAGGAATTCTATCGCTAACATTATTATTTAACCTAACGAAGTATACATTTTGTTTGTTAAAACCCACATTATAATTACTAATAAAGCGTGATTGTTTCTGAATAACAATAGTTGATATTATGAAAAAAATTGTAATAACAAACTGAAAAATTACCAAGCCTTTTTTTAAAATACCAATATTCGATTTTGTTGTGGCTTTATTTTTTAAAATAGTTATAGCATTTGTTGATGCAAATTTTAGTCCGGGTAATATGCCTGAAATGAAGCCAGTAAATAAGGGTAATAATAACAGTAGCACCAGAAACTGATAATTGTTAAAGTTGAAATCTATCTGTTTGTTGGTTAATGTATTAAAGTGGGAAAGTATTAGCCGAGTAAAGATTAAAGCTATAAAAAGAGCCAGATATGACATTAAAATACTTTCGGTTAACAATTGTGTAATGATTTGCCTTTTATTTGCTCCATTAACTTTTTTAACACCAATTTCTTTAAGTCGAGAAAGAAGGGAGCCGATGGTTATGTTGGTATAATTAATACATGCCAGTAACAATACAAAAAATGATATTATTGAGAAAATAATTAGTCTAGCTGAACCTCCAGAATCTTTTAAATAGGTTTCAGAAAGGGGTACTAATTCTATTTCAAATTTTATTGATCCATTATCAGCCATAATAGTATTCCTTATTTTTTCATTGAGGGCCATGCAATCTGTTTGTTTATGTAACAACGTATAATTGAAAAATGAACAAGGGTAAAAATCAGAACCACTGGTTTGGACATTAAATTGAGACAAGGCTTCAAAAGGAATGATGAAATCGAATTTTTTATAAGCATTTTTTGGTAAAACTTTTATTATTCCATTTACTACGAAAGGGAATTTATTATTTATTAATAATTCTTTACCCAAGGGATTTGTTTTTCCAAAATACTTTTGGGCTGTTGATTTTGTAATAATAATGGAGTTTGGGCTATTGACCATTTCGCTTGGTGAACCTTCAATAAAATTGTAGTCGAGTATTGAAAATATGGAATGGTCGGCAGCAATGCATGTAGATTCATTAAAAAGGTTGTCATTATATTTTACAGTAATTTCATTTAGCGAGAAAACACGTCCCGATTCAATTACCTCAGGAAATTCTTCTTTTAAGCGCTTTGAAATAATTGGTGAGGTAGTGGGCTGATAGGAGGCATCATCGCCACTTGTAACTTTAAGATATGCCAAATGAATTTGATCGGACTTTTGATAGAATTTTTCATAATTCAACTCATCATTAACCCATAGATAAATTAATAAAGTACATGTAAGCCCAAGAGCAAGACCTATAATATTTATGAAAGTAATTCGCTTATTTTTTTTGGCATTATTTAATGCAATTCTAAAGTTTTGTCTGATCATAATCTTATCGTGTATTATTGTCAATTATGTTATTCATACTTTAATTCCTCTATCCGTAATGGGCCTTGAGCGGAGTCGAAGTGCTATTCATAACCCAAAGCCTCCATCCACGAGGTCTCGGGATCTTCGCATTTTGATACTACTCGTATCTCAATGCTTCGACCGGATTCCGCCTTGCAGCTCTAAAGGTTTGCCAGCTTACAGTTAGTATTGCAATGCATAAAGACAATACACCAGCCAAAGCGAACACCCACCAATTCATTTCAGTTTTATAAGCAAAATTTTCCAACCATTTAGTCATACCATAATAAGCAATGGGGGTGGCAACAAAGAAAGAAATGGCTACCCATTTAATAAAATCGGCGTTCAGCATTTGCATGAGTTCCGAAACTTTGGCTCCGTTTACTTTTCTCACGCCAATTTCTTTAATTCGCGCTTTAGTAATGAATTCAGCCAGACCAAATAGTCCCAAACAAGCAACAATAATAGCCAATACTGCAAAACACATGAAAATATTACCCATCTGCTTAACATCGCTATACATTAGTTCAAAGTCGCTATCCATAAAAGAATATCGCAGGGCTTGGTTGGGCGAAAATTCATTCCACACGGTTTCAATATTCGCTAATACAGCAGAAGTGTTATCTGTTGATATTTTTATTAGCATGCTCTCGGTACTTTTACCCAGTTTCATACAAAGCGGTCCAATATCTTCCTTCATTGTTTCAAAATGAAAATCCTCAACCACCCCAATTATTTCCCAAATATCGCCACCGTTTGTTATGCGCTTACCAATGGGCGATTCAAAATGTAAATCGTTAACCAAATTTTGATTTACAATAACTGAAGAATTATCTGTACTAAAGTTTTTTGAAAAAATTCTCCCCTCCACTAAATTTATTCCTAGTGTTTCAAGGTAGTCATAATCAACATCCCATTTCTGGCAAAATACACTCGATTCAATATCCCATTCACCTGCTTTACTTATAGAATTTCCATTACGCATAGAACCCTCAATAGGTAAGAAATTGCTTATGGATACATTTTCTATTCCCGATTTTTTCAGCAGTTCGCTTTTAAAAGTACTAATGTTATCGGCCAGTGTGCTGGTTCCATGCAAAATTACAACCTGCTCTTTTTTAAAGCCGAGTTTTTTGTTCAACATAAAATCAACTTGATTAAATACAATCATGGTTGAAATAATTAGCACTATAGATGCCGCAAATTGAAATACAACCAATCCGTTTCTCCCTGTAAGGTTGCTTTTCTTGGGGTTTAATTTTCCTTTTAAAGCATTAATGGGCTTAAAAGACGATAGATAAAAGGCTGGGTATGTACCTGACAAAAAAGCAATTAATAAACCTGAAGACAAAATAAGTGGAATAAACCACCATGATGTGAAAGGAATTCCAAGCGATTTTGCTGCTAAATGATTAAATAAAGGCATGGCTATTACTACAAGCAACAGTGCAAGGCATACCGAAATAAAACTGTACAATACAGCCTCGGTTAAAAACTGCTGCATAATGCTTAATTTTTGAGCTCCTAACGATTTCCGAACGCCCACCTCTTTAGCTCGTGCCGATGATTTTGCGGTAGTTAGGTTAATAAAGTTAATGGCAGCTATTAACAGTATAAAAGCAGCAATAATGCCAAACATCCAAACAAATCGGATATCTCCATGATGAAGATCATCATCAATGTCTGCCGAGTGCAAGTGAATATCACCAATAGGTTGCAGACTATAGGATACCATCTCGTTTATAGTTTGTATATCCATTTCGAAAGTGGGGGCAAAATATTTTTCGTTTATAAGCTTAAGTTTATTCTCTAATTGAGCAATGTTAACCCCTGGCTTTACTTCAATATAAGTATAATAGTTTGAGGCCGTCCATCGGGTTTGTTCCCCCGGATAAAAAATGTTAGGATGCAATGCTACATATATTTGATATTGAAGGTGTGAGGTTTTTGGAAAATCGTTAAATACACCACAAACCTGATACGATAAATCTGTTTTGTCATTTATTATTATTGATTTACCAACAGGGTTTTTATTGGGAAAATGCTTATCGGCAAAGCTTTTTGATACTACAACGGTATTTGCTTCTGTAAGTATTTTATCGCTTTCTCCGTATACTAAACTAACATCCAATATATTCATCATTTCATGGTCGGCATAAGCCAATCCTTTCTCATAAAAGTTAACCTTACTATCCGTACGCCTAACCTGATTGCTTCCTGCCCCAAAAAGTTCCACCGCATTAATCCTTCCAGCCTCTTCAATTTCAGGAAATTCGTCCATTAAGGCCTTAGCAAAGGGAGCAGCCCAATGTACCCCTTTTTGAATTCCATTGCCCTCATTATATTCCATTACAACCCTATAAATGCGGTCTGTATTGTTATAATGCTGATCGTAACTCAGCTCATTTTGTATGAACAAAGCAATAAAAATACAGGCTGCAATGCCCAATGCAAAACCACCAATTTTTATTGAAGCGTAAATTTTTTGTTTGTATAAATTACGCAAGGCTATTTTTATATTGTTGTATACCATGGTATAAATTTATTTTTATTTGTAATGAAGCACCTTTAACAGATTTTCACTTGCTTTTTTAAATGTTTGCCTACTGATTGTGTATTGTTATTGGTTATATAAATACCAAGCGCTGTGCCATAATTGCTAACAGCTTGTTTAGTAGTGTTTAATGAGTTTTGCAAAAAGCAAAATTGTAAAATATTTATACAGCATGTGTAAAGTTATTAAGCGGAGTTACAATAATTTGTTTGATTATCTGCACCCATCTATACTTATAAAGCACGTTAGCGAAAGGTTGCCCTACATCTTTTTTGAAATATAACAATATTCACCCATCTGTCCTCACGGATATCTTCATTAAAAGGGAAGAGCGCATTGAATATACTCAGCCGTTAATTTGGTTTGATATATTTTGTACCCAAATTGAGCGATTCGCTATCGCAAATCTGCTCAATCGACTGAGGTCTTGTAAGGTTTTCATACTTTTCGTTTCCCCGAAATAATCGGGGCAGGCTACTCAAAATGTGAAAA
>JAQICC010000310.1 GCA_027858735.1 Salinivirgaceae bacterium | reverse complement strand
AAGGCAAATACCTTTCGTTATTGGCATACGCCTTTTGCTCAGCAGGCATTAGAATGGAAACCAACAAGTTTTTACGACGGCCTTGGAGTTTATAGTCAAGAAGCTGCGGCAATGAGCGATCAATTGCTTGACCATTGCGAGGGAAAGAATATGTATATGCAATTAACTATTTTTCAGCATGGTATGTTTTCTGAAAATGTTGATTCTATGTGGGTCGATAACCCATACAATACAGTAAATGGCGGATATATTGACAGAGCTGAAGAATATTTCTATAATGATGCCAGTAAAGTGCAAACAAAAAAGTTATTGCGCTATATAGTTGCTCGTTGGGCCTACTCCAAAAATCTTTTTGCATGGGAATTTTTTAATGAAGTGCAATTTACAGGCATACATAATGAACAAACCTCAAGATGGTTTCCCGGAGTGCTCACATGGCATAGCGAAATGAGTCAATATATTCAAAGCATCGACCCATTTAACCATATTATGACTACGGTTGCGGAACACGATCAAATTCCGCATTTTGATTCAATAAGTGCCCTCGATAATATTCAGTACCACTTGTACTCGAATAACATGTTGGCCGATCAGGTTAAGCTTGATAATAATTTCAAAGTGGAACTTGAAAACTTATCAATTATTAATGGGGAATATGGCACAAATAATGAGGCTGATGTTCCTTTTGATATGCAACGCCATTCTATTTGGAATGGAATAATGACTCAGGTGCCTGGGTATATGTGGATTTGGGAACACTATTTAGATTTATCGTGGGCCGGCTTATTTACCATGCCCGCGGATTATATTAGCGATGAGGATTTTGCAAAAGAAGGGGTGCTTGAAAACTACTTGTTTGATGTTAAACATGCCACTAAGCAACTTAAATCATATGGCTTAACAAGTGGCATTAATTATTACGGATATATTTATGATGAATTTAATGGCGTGAATATTTCAGGTGCAGAGTGCCAATTGAAAAATTTACCTTTTGCTAATTACACCGTAACTTATTATTTGCCTGAGAGCAATGAGATTATAAAAGTTGATAGCTTGCCATTGGTTAAACTAACCAACATTCTTGAATTGCCTGATTTTTCAAAAAGCATTGCTTTTAAAATAAAATATCATTCCAAATATACATTACCAGTGGCTATTGCTGGTAACGACACAATTATAGCACCAGAATTAACAGTTAGTTTTTCAGGAGCTTTAAGTTTTAGCCAGGTTACCGATGCCACGCTAAGCTATTTATGGAGTATCGAGGAAAACCCCAATAATAGTAATTTGACAATTGCTGATGCAACAGCCATGGATATTGATGTTGTGCCCGATGTTTCAGGTATTTATAAATTGAGCCTTGTAGTTAACGATGGATTTAATAACAGTATGCCTGATGTAGTGCAAATTACAGTCTCAAATGTACCTATAGCCATGGCAGGAAATGATACAATAGTGAGTATTGAGGATAGATATTTTTTCTTTGATGGATCAAATAGTTACGACCCCGATGGCGATGAATTAAGCTTTAAGTGGCAGTTAATTGAATGGCCAGAGGAGAGTAGGGCAAATTTATTAGATTTTACCAAACCCAATGCAATTTTGGAAGTTGATGAAATGGGCGTTTACAAAGCGGTGCTGGTGGTTAACGACGGCATTTCAGATAGTAAGCCAGATACCATAATGGTAAACGTATTGACAACAGATATTGAGCAAAGCAATTTTTCGAATGTAAAAATATATCCAAACCCAACAAATGGTGCTGTTCATATTATTTCTGATGGGGATATTGATAAAGTTGAAATATTTGATATTTCAGGTCGAAAGATGCTTGCGAAAAACATAGAAGATAATCGCAAAATTTTCATAAATCTTGGAGAGTTATCTTCACAAAATAGCTTATTTATTATTAAATTAAGTAATAATGAAAAAGCAGTATATCGCAAAGTAGTAGTTAATAAATAAAGTTAGTAGTTAAGCAAAAAACCTTCATAACCTAAGCTTCTTAGGAATGAAGGTTTTTGTTTTGAATTTCAAAAAAAGCAAAAGCTTAGTAACATAATCAATGCCGATTATTTGAAATTACTTCATTGCATATTTTAATTTTAGCTTATAAACTATAACCCAAAATCATTTTAAAATACAGATAATGAATAAAAGAATACTTTCAATAATCATTTATTATATAATTGCTGGTTCAATTTCAAGCAACTTATTTGCTCAAGTTCCAGAGTTGTCTAAAAGTAATGATTTTCCTTTTCAGGATAAACCTTTGGTCAACCCAAACCCATCTGTAGAAGCAAAAGCTGTATTTCGATATATTCAAGATATGTACGGTAAAAAAATGCTTTCTGGTCAAATGTGGGCTCCTTGGGGGGTGCAAGAAATTGATTATGTGGAAAGCAATACCGGAAAAAAGCCTGCTATTGTTGGGCTCGATTTTATTCATGAGAACGACAACGATAGAGAAGTGCAGCGAGCAATAAACTATTGGAATGCTGGTGGAATACCAACAATTATGTGGCATTGGGGTGCTCCGGGAGTTGGAGAAGGTTATGAAAATAGCAAAGTTGGAATTGATATCAATAAATGTTTTGAAGAGGGAACGTTAGAATATGAGTCAATGTGGTCAGAATTAAAGGCAAAGGCCGATCATTTAGAAACCTTACGCGATGCCAATGTACCTGTTTTATGGCGACCCTTTCATGAATTAAACGGAGGATGGTTCTGGTGGGGCATGCAAGGTTCTGATTTATTTGAAAAGCTATGGATTACTATGTACAACTATTTTGTGAATGATCGTGAACTGAACAACTTAATATGGGTGCTGTGTTATACGGGTTACCCCGATGGTGATTGGTATCCTGGCGATGAATATGTGGATATTGCAGGTCCTGATAATTACGGGGTGGGCGATGATCCGCAGTTGAGAATGTATAATGAAGTGAAAGAGATTGTGGCCAATAATAAAATGCCCATTGCTTACCACGAATGTGGAATGCCTCCAAATCCCGATGAATGTTTAAATACTGGGGCTATGTGGTCGTGGTGGATGCAATGGCACACGGGACATTTAACCGATACCGATGTTGATTATTTAAACGAAGTTTACAATCATTCACTGGTAATTACTTTGGATGAAGTACCTGATATTGTTACTGCTTATGGATGGGATGAAAATTGTAATTCGAGCACAATTAATGCTAAAATTAAAGTTGATGAAGGGGAATGGATGGATACTACAATAGTAACAGCTTCTGAAGTTTCTGAATTTCACCTAAGTGTTGATTCTGAAGACGAAGGCACTTGGGAATGGTCGGGTTGCGGTGCTTCTGGAAATGGTAAACAACAAACGATATTGGCCACCGAAGCGTGTAACTTAACCGCAACTTTTACGAATGCCTGCGGAGCAGTTACCACTCAAGCTTTTAATATTTTAAGGCCTTGTGTAACAACAGAAATAATACCTTATGTAAAGCTTAATGGTGGAGAGTGGCAACAGACAAATTCAATAACAGTTGGTCTAAATTCTGTTGTAAAACTTGGTCCTGAAGCTTCAGAGGAAGGTGGTTATTGGGAATGGACGGGTTCAGGGATTTCTTCGGTATCGAGGCAATTAACCATAAGTCCAACAGAAACGTCGACATATACAGTAAATTATACCAATTATTGTAATTTTAAATCGGAGCAAGATTTTACTATTTATGTTGAAACTACATCGGCAACCATGCGAAATGAAAATGAAAACAGGTGGAAAGTATTTCCAAACCCAATTGAAAATATGATTAATATAACTTCAACTAAAGATTTAGTAAACGAAAATGACGAAATTGAAATTTATTCAACGCTAGGCAAAAAGCTTGCAGCTTACAATTTAGACAATAGAGAAATTATTATTGATGCCTCAAATTATAATGCGGGTACCTATATTGTTAAAATTAAAAGTCAGAAAAGTATTGAAACATTTATTATTAACAAAGTAGAATAAATAGAGTCGAAAACAAAAGAGATTATAAAATTAAGGAACCTAATTTCAATATTAAAGTAAAAAACATGAACAATAGAGTTAGTTTAAAAGAAAAGATAGGATATGGATTTGGTGATGCGGCATCGTCAATGTTTTGGAAGATATTTACATTTTACCTTGCTATTTTTTATACCGATGTTTTTGGAATTTCAGCAGCAGCAGCTGGTACCATGTTTTTAGTAACACGAATATGGGATACTGCCAACGATCCTATTATGGGTATTGTTTGTGATAGAACAAATACAAAATGGGGAAAATTCAGACCCTATTTGCTATGGATAGCCATACCTTTTGGTATTATTGGCGTGCTGCTTTTTACAACTCCCGATATTAGTACAACCGGAAAGCTTATATATGCCTATATTACCTATACATTAATGATGATGGCCTACACGGCTATTAATGTTCCTTATGCCAGTTTGTTGGGTGTTATGTCGGCCAATTCAAACGACCGTACAAGTTTAGCCTCCTATCGTATGATATTTGCCTTTGGTGGTAGTTTATTGGTAGTAGCAATATATCAGCCATTGTTAGATTTTTTCAAAACTAGCATGGCTGAAACTACTTCGTATCAGCTTACAATGGTTGTAATTGGTGTTATTGCAGTAGTGTTTTTTATTCTCACTTTTTCGTGGACAAAAGAACGCATTTTGGTACCTAAAAGTCAGGAGAATAATTTAAAAGAGGATATTAGAAACCTTATGAAAAATGCGCCTTGGTTTATCCTTTTAGGAGCGGGAGTTATGACGCTTATTTTTAATTCGGTTCGCGATGGTGTAGCCATGTATTATTTTAAATATTACATTATTGACGATACTGCAGTTTCCATCTCAAAAATGACATTTGCTTTTAGTACCATGTATTTACTACTGGGTCAGGCATTTAATATGATTGGTGTGGCTATGGCAAAACCTGTTTCGGCAGCAATCGGAAAACGAAAAACTTTTATGTATGCCATGATAGCTTCGGCTATTTTAAGCTCGTTGTTTTATATGTGTACTAAAGAAATGGTTGTATTTGTATATATTCTTCAAGCTTTGGTTAGCTTTTGTGCGGGTATCATTTTCCCATTATTATGGTCGATGTATGCCGATACTGCCGATTATTCAGAATGGACAACCGGACGTCGTGCCACAGGTTTGGTTTTCTCGGCATCGAGTATGACTCAAAAATTAGGTTGGACTTTAGGTGGCTCAATTACCCTTTGGTTATTAGCGTTTTATGGTTTTCAGGCAAATGTTGAACAATCGCCTGAAACTATAAATGGACTTAAAATAATGTTAAGTGTGGTACCTGCTTTTGCAGCTCTTGTGTCGGGTATATTTATTTACTTTTATAAGTTAAGTGAGAAAAAGATGATAGAAATTAGTGCCGATCTTAATGAAAGAAGAGGAAAAAATGATAATTCTGATTCATAAATAGTTACTAGAAAAATAATAATATATCAGCTCTGATTTTTAATCGGAGTTGATGTAGATTGACTCCTGTTTGCAAATAGTAAAGAGGAAAAGTAAAGATTTTATTGGTCTTATTAGTAGTTAAAACCCTGCCTTTGCCGGCAGACAAGTATGGTACTTTCAGTCAATAGTAGTTTATTTTGAAAAATAATGCAAGAAAAAATAGAATTATATCCCTTAAAATTCACCCCAATACTAAAAAGTAAAATTTGGGGTGGTAATAAGATAAGTGAACAGCTTGGCAAAAATGTCAACGGATTATCAAATGTTGGAGAAAGTTGGGAATTGTCAGCTGTACCCAATGAATTAAGTGTGGTATCTGAAGGATTATTACAAGGCAAAAATATAGAGGATGTAATCATTCAATATAAATCGGCATTGGTTGGTGAAAAGGTGTATGAGAAATTCGGCATACAATTTCCACTGTTAATTAAGTTTATTGATGCTAACGATTATTTATCAATACAAGTACACCCCGGTGATGATTTGGCTAGAAAACGGCATAATTCATATGGTAAAACTGAAATGTGGTATGTGGTTGATGCAGAAAAGAATGCCAAGCTAATTGTTGGGTTTAATCAGGAGATGGATAAACATAAATATTTAAATCATTTCGATATGGGAAATTTACAGGAAGTGTTAAATTTTGAAGAGGTGAAGAGTAACGATGTGTTCTTTTTGCCAGCTGGTCGAATTCATGCCACCGGACCTGGAATATTATTTGCGGAAATTCAACAAACTAGCGATATTACTTATCGTATTCACGATTGGGATAGAGTTGATGATCATGGAAATGAAAGAGAATTGCATACCGAAATGGCACTTGATGCTATAAATTTCGATTTTATAGAAAAATACAAAACAAAATATCTGAAATCAAAAAAATCAAGTAGCGAAATTGTAGCTTGTGATTATTTCACAACGAATATACTGGAATTTAATAAGCCGATTGAAATAGACTATAGTGACAAAGATTCGTTCGTAGTTTTTATGGCGATTGAAGGGCATACCTCCATTGTATTCTCAGAGAATAAGGCACCTATAATGTTAACAAAGGGTGAGACCATTTTGGTACCTGCCTCAATAAAAAAGTTATTAATTAATCCAATAACTAAAAGTTCAAAACTGCTGGAAGTTTATATAGAAAAATAAATAAATACCCTTTTGGCAATTTTATAAATAATGGTTTTAATGTGAATGATTATGAAAATAATTAGAGCAACAAGTTTGTTTATATTTGCTGTAATCCTTGTCTTTACAAGTTGCATAAAGGACAATGAAGATAGAGGGCATAAAAAAATTGAGAGAAAGATTGAACCTGCAAAAGAAATCCGGTTTGTTGGTCAATGGTTAAACGAAGGGAAAAGAGGTACACTGATAAAAGATTTTACACGACAATATGAATTTGAAAACCAACAAGTAATCGTTGATTTGAAATTTCCTGAAGAAATTTTCAATGATTTCGCTGATAGAGAAAGTAATGTGAGATTTGTCAATGATATAATGACAAAAAAGAATCCTGAATGGGATATTATTAGACTAAATAATCAGTATAGATCGATTGCAGAGCTAAGTGGAGATTCATTATGGGCGAAAAATAATTTGGTTGATTTTTCGAAAATTCCAGAATTTAGAAATAATACATTGCCCAAGCTTTTGACTAACGAAGTTAAAGATACTTGGGGTGGAATTATTCCAGGGCCTTTTCTTGAAGGTAGCTATTGGGCTTTGTGGACTAATAAAGAAGTAGCTAGAAAAATTGGTGTTGAGGTGAAGAGTCATGGGATGACTTTTGATGATTTTTTGAATTATATAAAATCCGTTGATTCTTATAATAAAATAAACCCACACGATTATATTATACCAATTCATGAGGCCGCTGATTGGCAAACTGCATTTGCTTTTGTGTTTCAATTGTATGCTTCGGCTTTAAATAATACAACTGAACTTTTTAATATACAGGTTACTGAAAACAAAGTACAAGCATGGTATAAAACTTTAAAGGCTTTGCAAGAACTTTCTGAGTTTAATTCCTTGGGAAATAATTGGAAAAATTTGGCGTGGGGGCAATCAAATTGTGATTTAATACACGAAAAATGTCTTTTCTATACAAATGGATCTTGGATGTATAATATTTGGGAAAGTGATGATGCACTAAAAACAATGAATGCTTATCCTTGTGAATTTCCAGTTTTTAATGAAATTAATCTTTATCCTTCGGCATATTTTATTACATGGGCAGTTCTTAAAAATTCGCCAAATCGCGATGAGGCTGTAAAACTTTTACTTGCTATGAATAAACCAGATTTTGCAGAATTGTGGGTGCAATATACAAAATGTCCCACTGGAGTTAAGGGACAAATGACAGATGTGAATTTCGGCGGAGATCAATTTGAAAATTTTTCGCATTATGTTCAGAGCAAGTATGGCGATAATAATTATAATTACTCTGAAGAATTATGCGTGAATGTTGTTGGTACAAGAAGTGTTGCAGGAACATATTATTTGGAAGTACTAACTGGAGATATGAGCGCCGATGAAGCAATGGAACTTATTCGTTTGGATTTGTAATATTTTAAATAACTATTGTCAATAAAATAATAATAAATGAAGGTGAAAATGAAAAGTATAAGTGTATTAGCAGTACTAACTATCAGTGTTTTAATGATAGCATGCAATAATCCTAATGGTAAGGTAGTTGAAGAAAAAAAATCCTTAGAAATATCAACTGTAAATTCAAGTGCTACTCCCGAAGCAAAGCGTTTGCTCGAGTTTATTTACGAAATTCAAGGTAAATATGTAATCACAGGCCAGCATAATTATTTAGGTAAAATGTCGGTTTATACCGATTCTATTTTTGAGATAACAGGAAAGTATCCTGGTATTTGGGGTGGTGACTATGGTTTTGCCGATTCAACACACGATATTGATAATATAAAGTACCGCCCATTAATGGTTCCTGAAATTGTAAAACAGCATGAACGAGGTAGTATTATTACATTAACGTATCATCAGGCCGACCCCTTTGTAGGTGAACCATGCCAGTTTGTTGGCGGTGTGCAATCAAAGCTAAGCCCAGAACAATGGACTGAAATTATTACCGATGGAACTGAAGCAAATACTACATGGAAAGAATATGTTGATAGGTTAGCTGAAGAGCTTAAAGAACTGCAAGCATTGAATATTCCTGTGTTGTTTCGTCCATATCACGAAATGAATGGTAAGTGGTTTTGGTGGGGTGGAAAAGAAGGCGAAAATGGTTTTGCCGCAATGTGGAAAATGCTTTATCACCGCTACACCGATCATCATAAACTAAACAATTTGATTTGGGTGTGGAGCCCTGATAAGCCATGGCATGGTTTAAAGGAATACTACCCTGGCGATGATTTTGTTGATATTGTTTCGTTAGATATTTACCCTGAACAAGATACAAATGTAGTATTTAGACAAGAATGGTACGAAGAAATTAAAGTCATCGCTGGTAAGCGGCCATTTGCTGTGGGTGAGTGTAGCACTATGCCTACACTAAAAGAATATGAATTGCAAAGTGGCTATGCGTGGTTTATGCTTTGGAGCGATTTGGGGTATAAATTTAATACTGAAGATCAATTGATTGAAGTGTTTAATTCTGAGAAATGCCTAACAGCCGATGAAGTAAAAGAAATGAGGGGCTATTAGATTCCATCGAGAAATGATCGGGGCAGGCTATTTTGGTTTTAATACCCAAAACTAGCCTCGTGAAATTATCTATTAACATATTGAGACCTGCTTAGCTCGCATAAAGGTTGTTCATTCGGTAGGTAGTGATAAAACATGTTGTACAAAAAATCCATGCATAATTTTGATAATTAACATAATAATAACATAATCAGATTTTTTAATCGTTGCATATTTGCCTAGTTTTACGGTTAGACTAATTAATTACCTAATTGTTTGTATATTATTTTATTACTATTTTAAAACATTTCATTATGAGAAAGTTGCCGATTATTGCATTTATTGTTTTTATTATTGGTTCTCAATCATTTGCGCAAAAAATTGCCCAATGGCGTGGAGAAAATCGCGACGGGATATACCAAGAAACTCAATTGTTGAAAAAATGGCCGGATAAAGGGCCTGAATTACTTTGGTTTGTTGAAGGGATAGGTGCCGGTTATGCTGCTCCATCCATTACAACTGATAAAGTAGTAATAAATGGTGAATTGGATAGTCTGAGCTACCTGTTTGCATATGATACAAATGGCAAATTGCTGTGGAAATCACCTAATGGCCAGGAGTTTATGGGCAACGGTTTTTCAGGTACTTACCCAGGAGCAAGATCAACTCCAACCATTTTTGATAATCTTGTTTATGCCAGTTCAGGCAGAGGAAGAATTGCTTGTTATGATTTAGCTAATGGCAAAGAAAAATGGAATGTAGATATGGTCAAAGATTTGGGAGGTTATGAAAATGAGTTTGGATACTCCGAATCGCTTGTTGTTGATGATAAAAATGTGTATTGTTTTCCGGGTGGTCCAGAAAATAATATTGCCGCTATTGACCGGTTTACGGGCAATATGGTTTGGTCGTCAAAAGCAATGGGCGATACTACCTCGTTTTGTTCACCAATTCTTATAAACCTAAAGGAACGTCAAATTTTAGTAACTTTTTCACGTCATTACCTGATAGGTGTTGATAGTAAAAATGGGCAATTGCTATGGTCATACAATATAGAAAGTTTTAAATGGGATGGAGAACATTGTAACACCCCAATTTATGCCGATGGCTTTATTTATAATGTTTCTGCCGAAGAAAATGGAAATGGTACTGTGAAACTTGAATTGTCGCCCGATGGGAAAAGCATTAAAGAAATATGGCGCAATAAACAAATTGCAAATGGTTTCAGTGGTTTTGTGAAAGTTGACAATAATCTGTTCATGACGATTGAAAAAAATTGGCTTAAATCAATAGAGCTAGGCAAAGGAAATGTTGTAGATTCCTTAAAAATAAAAAATGGTAGCTTAATATTTGCCGATAATAAATTTATTTGTTATAGTACAAATGGTGAAGTCAAACTTATTGACTACGAACAAAAGAAATTCGAAGTAGTAGGCAAGTTAAAGATAGAAAAAGGAACCAGTCATCATTTTGCTCACCCTGTTTTAGATAGTGGAATTATGTACATTAGACATGGTGATGCTTTAATGGCTTACAAGATTAAATAAAATTAGCTAAGTTTTTATTATTAAAGCAAATAATGAAATATCTATAGCCCTGTCTTTTAAGTCAGGGCTATTTACATAAAGCCCATCGCTATTGCATTATTTTATTAAGAAACGAATTTCATTCGCAATTTAAATCTTAAAATCCACTCCGAAAAGTCACCCGATAAATACTTTTGCTATATAACCAACCAATTCAAGTCTGTCAATCAGTTAATTATGAATTCATCGGATGACTAAATTATAATTATTTTACATTTGGGAATATACTCAACATTTGGATTTTCAATCCAGAGTGATTTAGTTTCCAGCCTATAGGTTGAAGCTATTGGTGCTATTATATTTCTCTTTATTAAACCCGTTTTAGCCAGGTGTACTCGAATGAACTTTTATACAATAATTTGTATCAATAAATGATTCACATTATTTCTTATATTTGATAATTATTGAATACGCCAATTAAAAGGGTTTTAATGCATTTGCGATATTTTCTGATTATAACTTTTCAAATGCTTTTTTCAGCGTACCTGTCGAAAGCGCAGCAAATTAATTTTGCTCATATTGACTATACCCATGGCCTTTCAAATAATAGAATACTAAGTTTTGCCGAAGATGATAATGGTTTTGTATGGATAGGCACTACTTCTGGATTAAATAGATATGATGGCTACAATATAAAGACGTTTAAACATGATCCGTCAGACTCAAGTTCCCTAATCGATAACATGGTTCAAAGTATTGTAAAAGACCAGCTTGGTAGATTATGGGTAGGTACAACACGAGGATTTGTAATTTTTAATCCTGATACGGAAACGTTTACTATTGATTTTCATTTTTCAATAGCTCAACAACCATTTAGTTTATTTAATATTAGTGAAGTGCTACCTTTTGGTGATAGCCTATTATTAATGAGAATTCAAGGGCTTGGAATTATTGTACATAACTTATTTACCAATAATAATAGATTATTGAATTGTTCAGAATTAACTACAGGAACAAATAAGGTGGGTATTATATCTAGAATGAAAACCTCAAACAATAAGCTTTATTTAATGTCTGATAATGGTTTAATTTATATTGTTGATGTCATTGATAGGAAAGTTTTAAAAATAATAAAGGCTGTTAATTCCATGTTTAATGGGCAGCAGCATTTATATGATTTTTATGTTGATCATAATCAAGATATTTGGGTGTATAGCAGCAATGAAGAAATGGGTTTGTTATTAATTGATGATAAAGAGAATATCAGGCATTTTAACACAAAAACGGAGCCCCGTTTAAATTCAAAAATTGTTTCTCGAATAATTCAAGATTCTGAAAATAACTATTGGATAGGTACCGATCATGGAGGGCTTAATATTCTTAGTTCTGATAAACAAAAAATGACTTATATAAAGCACGAAGAGGCAAATAATAACAGCTTAAGTCAGAATGTGATTACTGAATTGTTTAAAAGCAATAAGGGCATTATTTGGGTAGGTACATTTAAAAAAGGAGTTAATTATTACCATAAATCATTGTTCCGTTTTTTTCATTTTATGCATCGGCCCGACGATAAAAACAGCCTTTCGTACAATGATGTAAATTGCTTTGCTGAAGATAAAAAAGGTAATTTATGGATAGGTACAAATGGAAACGGACTTATATATTTCGATAGAGAGAAAAATACCTTTAGCAATATTTTTGCAGAACCCAATAATCCAGAGGGTTTAAAAAGCAACGTTATTGTTTCGTTGTACATGGATAAATCGGATGTTTTATGGGTAGGAACATACCATGGTGGGTTGGCTCGGTTCCAAGGAGGAAAGTTTAAGACTTACCTTCATAAACATGACAATCCTGAATCGATTAGTGATAATAGAATTTGGGATATTTATGAGGATTCAAAAGGAAATTTTTGGATAGGAACACTGGGAGGCGGATTAAATTTATTCGATAAAGATCAAGAGGTGTTTTACCATTATAGTGGTATGGGTATAAATTCGCTTAATTCAAACTTTGTTATTGATATTAATGAAGATGCTCAAGGTAATGTTTGGTTTGGCACCGATAATGGCGTATTTGTGCTTGATGCAGAAAGTTCAAGGTTTATTCAGTTTACTAACATAGTTGATAATACCAAGAGTTTAAGCGGCAATTTTGCGAGCAAAGTATTTGTTGATTCCAAGCAGAATTTATGGTTTGGTACGCGTGATGGACTTAATTTGTTTGATGTTGAAAATAAGTCATTTATAAGGTTTAATTCACAAAATGGCTTACCCGATAATTCAATAATGGGCATTCGGGAATCTGATGAAGGCGATTTATGGCTATCAACATCTGGTGGAATTTGCAAACTTACTGTGGAGTTTGACAGTAATGGGAAATATGTAAACCATCAAGCTGTTAACTTTAATGAAGCCGATGGTTTGCAAGGAAGAGAATTTAACGAGGGATCGACATTTAAGACGAGCAAAGGAGAGCTTATTTTTGGGGGAGCGAATGGCTTTAATTTGTTTTTGCCTCAAACCAAATATGAAAAAATAGAACCTTTAAAAACATACATTGTTGGTTTGGAATTGTTTGGTGAGGAGCTGACAAAAAACCATACCGATGCAAAAAAAATGGGATTAAATTCATCATTATTGAATAATAGTGAAATTAACCTAGCCTATAATGAAAATATTTTTTCGCTAAAGTTTGTTTCTATTAACTATTTAGTGTCACGAAAAATTAAATACCGTTATAAGCTTGAAGGATTTAATGAACAGTGGATTTATACCAACTGGAAAGAACGAAAGGCAACGTTTACAAACCTGAATGCCGGTACTTATAAATTTATTGTTCAAGCCTCGTATTCAAATTCCGATTGGAATAGTTCTGAAAGTTCACTGCGAATAGTAATTCACCCGCCATGGTACAGTACTTGGTTGGCTTATGTGATATATTTCACAGCAATTGTTTTTGCAATTATTTTGGCCAGACGAAATGTAATTGCCAAGGAGCGAAATAAATATTTAAAGGAGGAGGCTATTAAGGAATCGGAAAGGCAACAAGAATTAAATGTACTAAAAACGAGGTTCTTTACTAATGTTAGCCACGAGTTTAGAACCCCACTTACTCTCATTCTTACTCCGCTTGAAAAACTGTTAAAAACCAATATCGAAGTAGGAACTCGCAAGCATCTTGAATTAATGAATCAGAATGCAAAGCGCTTACTTTTGCTCGTAAATCAATTACTTGATTTTAGAAAAGCGGAAGCCAATAAATTGCATTTGAATCTCATTTATGGCAATATTATTAGCTTTATTGATTCTACAGTACTTTCTTTTGCCGATTTTCGCGAATCGAAAAATATATCGTTGGAATTTCTGCCAGAAGAAAACGAACTTTTTATGCTCTTTGATAAAGATAAAATTGAAAAGATAATATTGAACTTATTGTCGAATGCCTTTAAATTTACACCAGAAGGTGGCTCTATTAAGGTATTTGCTGAAACCCTATTGAAAAAAGAGAAAGAGTTTTTGAAAATTAAGGTTGAAGATACGGGTATTGGGATAAGTAGTGTTGATCAGCATAAAATATTTGAACGCTTTTATCAAACCGAGTTACCCAACGAATTTATCACAAAAGGTAGTGGTATAGGACTTTCATTAACCAACGATTTTGTAAAGCTGCATGGGGGTAATATTTCGGTTAAAAGTACAGAAGGGCAGGGAAGCAAGTTTATTGTGAAATTACCAATTGATAGAACCCGTAACATTGAAAGGCTTGATGATAAGAAAAATTCCGACTTAAGCCTTAAGGACGAATATGGTAACGAACCTGAAAAAAAGGAGCTAAATAAAAAGATTATTTTGTTGGTTGAAGATAATGCTGATTTTCGTTTTTATTTGAAAGACAGCCTTATGGAGAAGTATAAAATTCTCGAAGCTGCAAATGGCAAGCTGGGCTTAAATATAATAGCTAGCGATCAGCCCCATTTAATTGTAAGCGATGTTATGATGCCAGAAATGGATGGTTTTGAGTTTTGCGATACCATAAAGTCAAATGCTGATTATTCGCATATTCCTGTAATTCTTTTAACCGCAAAATCAACGCAACAAGATAAACTAGAGGGCCTAAAACATGGAGCTGATGATTATATTACCAAACCATTCAATTTTGATATACTTGAAGCCCGCATTGATTATTTGCTTGGATTGCGCCAAAAGTTTATTAAAGATTATCAGAAGAGCTTTGAGGTGAAAGTTGACGATAAAAGCATCATGCCCCTCGATAAAGTACTTCTTGATAAAGCCATCGCCCTAATAAATGAAAATTTGTCGAATTCAGAGTTTTCGGTGGAAGGAATGAGCAAGGATTTAGGAATGAGCAGAGTTCATTTGTATAAAAAGCTTACCGCTTTAACCGGAAAAACTCCCATAGAATTAATTCGTTTGGTTCGTATAAAAAAGGCTGCGGGGCTTTTAATGAAAGGTGAATTAAATGTGAGCGAAATTACCTATGAGGTTGGTTTTAGCGATCCCAAATATTTTTCGAAAATGTTCAAATTGGAGTTTGGTGTATTACCTTCAAAATATATGGGATAGGGAAATTAACAACTCGAATTCAACTCATATTACCTTTAGCAGCAGGCCTTTATTGAAGTTTTTTAGATAATGCCTTTAATGTAACATCAAGTCATTTCCTTGCCAAATATCAATAACTTTTGTTTGAGCAAATAAGTTGCCTGAAAGTATTGTTATGCAAAACGATACAATCAAAAATAGACTTTTCATTATAATAGGTTTATTGTTTAAATATTATTTTGAGCTACTGCGTTAGATTGAATTATTTGACCCGGAAGTAAAATAAAAGAACTAAATGCACTCCACGTAAAGGGTACAGAGTACCCGAAATATTTATAGAAAACATATTCTCCTGATTAAGGTGCAGAGCACCGTAATATTATTCAAAATGGCTCACATCATTAAAAAAGTCGAATACATATTCATTCTTATATGCTATTTCAAATTTATTTAGCATTTCCATATATTCTTCTCTGAATGTTTTTTTACGATGGTGTGTATGCTGACTTAAAACATATTTAGCGACTGTGTTAATTTGAGAATGAGAATGAGTGAATGCACCATAGCCTTTTTGCCAACTAAAGCTAAATTTTGTAAATTTTTTTTCTTTAATCCAATGATTGCTTGAGGTTTTGATGTTTTCAACTAAATCCGGGATTGTCTGGTTCAAATTATATCCAATAAAAATATGGATATGATCAGCCATTGAACCAACTGCAATTAGTTTATGATTGAGACCTTTGCAAGGCGAAATATTTTGTTTCAGATTAAGGCAAAATATTTTTTAAACCCGCAGCATACTCTTGTATTCGAGGACTTTAAAAAATATTTAACGAAGATATGGAACAAAAGATGAGTAATTTACTAGCGTTATCACCTTGCAAAGGTCTCTGATTATTGTTTTGAACAATACCGGTTATATATTTCTCTAATTCGCCTTTCCATGATTTTAGTATTAAGGCATCCCTGTTTTTAACTGCAAAAACAAGATGAAAATACGCCTGCACATATGTATCTGCCATTGGTTTATTTTGTGTTAAATATTACAGTGCTCCGCACCTGATATCTATTATAATATCTATTTTCTATATAGATAATCGGTGCTCTGCACCTTTATAAAAGTAATGTTTTTATGTCATATACTACCAAAGTTTCAGCACCTTAAAATAATATTTAACCCTTTTTAAACTCAAAAAATACTATGCGTTAAATGGCATTATACCCCTCTAGCATCTCAAAATAAATTTTTGCCGGTTCATTATTTAATAGCTTTAGAAATAATTGTAGCCATAACTTCAACTGCTTGCTCATTAGGATGAATGCTGTCAGGGAAATTAGCTCCCTGATCTTGCATAAGGGTGTAAATGTCGATTACCGAAAGTTGGTTATGTTTAGCCAATTTTTCAATGGCCGGAATAACGCCATTTATTACTGTAGAATCGTTAATGCCCCAAACTGTTTTAAAAACAGGAGCAGGTGTGCATAAATAAATTAGCGGATTTGTTGAAATGGTTTTAAAAGTATCTATTAAAGCTTGATAATCCTTTTCATAATTAACGGCATTCCAATTGTAAGGTTTGGTATCGTTAGTTCCCAATTTTATAACTATAATGTTGGGCTTAAAAGCAAAAGTATTTGAAAATTCCTTACAAATCCAATAGGGGAAATCAACTTTCTTTTGCATGTTGGTAGCACTTCTGCCAGAATTTAAAACCGTGTAATTCGGTCCTAAAATATGATCAAGAACTACCGGATAACCTGTTTTGCTTTGTATAGCTAAGCCGTGTCCTTCAGTAATACTATCACCAACACAAGCTATCTTAACTACTTCTTTCTTGCATGCTGATAAGCTTATTGCAATTATTAATCCTAGAAAGTAAATTTTATTCATGTCAGATTTGTTTTTAAATTTCTTCTAAATAAATTGATTTATTGAACGGTTGAAAAAAAAGTTTTCATTTTTTCATAGTCTTGGCTCGACCAAAAATAACTTACTGTTATTGCTTAATAATTGTAATAGTAGAACTTTCCAGAATATTAGAATATAATTTTCCCAAAAATACAGCATTGTCCAAGTCGGAAATGTCTACCGAAGATCTATTAACAAGATTTATGGATTTTAACATTTTTCCGGATACTGAAAATATCTCAATCTTCGAGTATTCCTTAGCATTTTTAATTTGAAAAAACGAATTGTTAGGATTTGGATAAATTATTGCTCCTTCATCTTTTTCTTCTTTTTTACTATTCGTAATAACGTCTTTAAAATTTATCCAATTAAAGTTAAAACCACTACTTACAAAGGTCACTTTTAGTTTCTTGTTTTCGCCTTTAGCCAGTTTTACATTAGGTATAGTTATGGTTTTCCAAACTTGCCATCCCCCTGTTTTTTCAATAGTAGTTGATGCTATTTGCTCATCATCAATTTCAAGCCGAATGCTACCTCCATTCTCCGATGCCACTCTTAGTTCAATATCAGCAACGGTATCGGTAATATCAACCGTATAAGTGAGCCATTCCCCACTATCAATCCAACCAATATTAAATCCCGCCCCCGAATCGGAGCAAGTTTCAATATCAACACCATCCGTTCTGTATCCGCCAGAATTATTTACGTCATCGCTATCGTAATAGGCTTCATTTTGCTCTCCATAATCATAATCTTCGGCTTCAATTTTACCCGGAATTTGCAGAGGTTCACCGTAAAACGGCCCTGGTTTTGGTAATGTAGTAACCGACACTGATATTGAAGGGTATGAATACCCCTCATCATTTTTAGCTTTAATACGATAAATATACATTATTTGACCCTCAAGTCCGGTATCTGTAAAAACCGTATCATTAGCCTGTGTAATTCCAACTGAATCAAATTTAGTACCATCAAACCTTTCAATTATATAGTGCGTTTCATTGTCAATATCGATCCAAACCACATTCACCTGATCATAAGCAGGAGAGGAGATTGATGCAACATTAGGAGTTTCCATATTATTTAAGAGCTCTGTATCACCTAATGACCAATCATAAGGTAAGGTAGGATTTTCCTCCATATCGAACCAATCGAAATCGGCAGGATTGGTATTTGCCGCTCCATTCCCTGTGGCAAACATACCTATATAGGTTCCTGTAAAACCCCCAATCCTTTCCGTTGAAATATCCTGGGTAGTTGCTGAACCTAATAATTCAGCCTTATGGCCTTCCTCTTGCACCCAAAATTTGTATTCTAAATCGGTGGCACTTATCCGCAATACTACTTTGTTATTCGAAATCTCTTTGTAGAACTGATTCACAATTTCATCTTGCAAAACCTTACGAAGCGTTACTACTTTTTTACCGGCAAACATTGTAATTAATAAATCATAATGGTTTTTATCGTTGGCACGTACTACCAAACCAGCCTCTTCATTTTCAGCAGTGGGTTCAAAACTTATTTTTGCCGAAGCCACTACATCAAAGGCAGGTTGACGACGACCAATGAATGTGGGTGATTTTTTTTCGCTAAAATTAAGGCTTGAACCATTTAGTCTTAAATAGCCAGGATTTTCGCTTAATGACCAATCTTCATCATTCGGATTGCGAATAAAATTCCATGCTAAACGAAGGGTGTCATTGTCAAAATCATCTCGTACCGCTTCTTTCTCCCATTTATGCTCGGTTAAATTGGGTACTGGGTATTCTTGCTGAACAATTCCATCGGTTCCTACTTTTGGCCAACCCTCCTCGCTCCAGGTAATTGGCGCTAAAAAGGTTTCGCGTCCTAAATGGTGATATTTTCCGTTTCTGGGTCTATATCCTAAACAAACAGACCACCAACTACTATCTTGCAATTGTACAAAATCGGCATGACCAATGGCTTGAAACGGATGATCAGGAACGTCTTTATTAGACATTACCGGATTTGTGGGACTTACTTCATAGGGTCCCCATGGCGAGGAACTTCGTTGGATTACCTCTCGGTGTTCATAACCGGTACCACCTTCAGCTGACATTAAATAATAATAGTCATTAATTTTATATAAATGAGGACCTTCAGGTGATGAACCACCCAATCCTAATGCAATTTTGGTTAAGGATTCATAGTAGGTACCGTCTTCGGGATTCATAACACCTAGTAGAAAACCATCATCGTTATTTGGAGTTAGGTAGTAAAGCGAGTCATTTACAAACAACATTGACGGATCAACATTCCAATTACCCACCCAAATTGGATTGGACCATGGACCGGCTGGGTTTTCGGCTGTTACATAAAACTGGCCTTGCGACCCTTCACCTCCATAATTGGTGCATGCCAAGTAAAATTTACCATTGTAATAACGCAAAGTTGCTGCATAATTACCCCCTGTACCCGATTCGGCGCCCATTAACGGACAGTTTGTTTCGCTATCTAGTGCATGGCCAATCAGTTTCCAATTCACCAGATCTTTACTATGATAGACAGGACAACCCGGAAAATATTCAAAAGTAGAGGTTGACAAATAAAAATCATCGCCCACTCTTACAATGGTGGGGTCGGGGTTCATACCTGTTAAAATTGGGTTTTTGAAGGTGTTTTGTCCAATAAGAGAATTGCCTTGCATTAAGCTCACACAAAACAATAGTATAATAAATCTAACTTTCATATAAAAATAATTTTAATAGTTTAATTATCAATAACCTAAATTGTCGTTTAAACGGACTTAAAAAGGAAATATCATATTCTCGAATCTACTGTTCTTATAATTACTCCGTAGCCCCTTCAACTAAAGCATCTAAAGCTTGCTGATCAAATACTGTGTTTGTATTTCTGTCAAAAATTCCAAATGAATTATTACCTGTTCCACCATTGTCCCAATAAAAAGGAAGTAAGCCATTGGTTTTTGCTTGTTTTGTTACGTACTTTAAATAGTAAGCTCTTGAAGCTAAATGGTCCGTTAAGGCATCACCAGTTAAATCAGAACGACGGATTGCACCATATTCGCCCATTATAACAGGAATGCCTTTATCAATAAACTGATTCTTCATTTTCTTAAATAGAGCATCTACAGCATCTTCCTCGCCCCAATTTGCATTATGATCGGTATCTGTTGTTGAGTGATAACCTTCACCCCAATAATAAAACATACTACCCCAACTTTCATCTTTATCCAATCCACAAAAATTCCAAGGAGTATAAAAGTGAATTTCAGCCATTAATCTATTTGCAATTTCATCAGTTGGCAAAGTCCTCATTAAATTATTTGTTTTATCAATATCGGTTGATGGGCCCTGAACTACAAGTGTGCGGTAGCTGTTTTTTCCGCCTGTTGAACGAACTGCATCAATAAAAGTTTGATGATAAGAATTTAAAACAAGCATTTGATTGGCATCATCAACATTGGGTTCGTTAGCGCTTGCAAAAAGTAAATGCTCATCGAAATCGCGCATGTGAGTAGCTATTTGTTGCCAGAAAGCTTTTTGTTTTGCATTGTTTTCTTCCTGTTTGTCGGCAGTGCAATTGTTTTCAAGCCAACCGCCATCCCAGTGGATATTCAATAGTACGTACATATCGTTATCAACACAATATTGTACAACCTCTTTAGCTCTGTTTAGCCAATCGGTTTTAAGCTCGGCGGTTTCCGAATTTGCCATATATCCATCCCATGCACAAGGAATACGAATGGCATTAAAACCATTTTGCTTCACCAAATCGATCAAATTTTTAGTAATTTTAGGATTGCCCCAGGATGTTTCACCACCAGTAGCCTCCAATGAGTTTCCTATGTTCCAACCCAATTGTATTTTAGCCGCTAACTCTTCTGCACTATTGCTCATGCCTGATGCATCTGGTTCCTTAGGAGTTAAATTATAACTTGGATACAAACCTCCGTTTTGGGTTATTGTTACCTTAATAGTGTCTGCTTCGTCGGCAGTTATTGTTATGCTTGTTGAACGCGTATTTGTTCCTGCGTATTCCGCAACTCTTATATTAACGGCGCTTGTACCAGTGATCCCATCTGTTTGGCTAAGTTGTAACCAGTCTGCATCTGTGGTTAAATTCCATGTAGGTGCGTCGGTATCTATAGTAATACTGGCTGAATCGCTTTCTTGTTGAAACACGATTCTTTCAGGATTAACAGTTAGGTAAAATGTCTCAATAGGTTCCTTAACACCACCTTCTTCCTCATCACTACCTTCTTCTTTATTGCATCCATATACAGATATGTAAGCAATAATTAAAAAAGAATAACCAAAGATTTTGTAAATATTTTTCATAACAATACTTATTTTTTAATTTGTAAAATAATTGATCTATAATTATTTATTGGTCTCATTAGTAGTTAAAATTCTGCCTTTGCCGGCAGGTATGTACTTCATTACATCTCGCTTTAGCTTCTAAAAAAAATATGTGATATTAGATATTAGAAAAAATAATAATTTTCAATGTAACATCTAACATCTAAAATCTAACATCTTGTTAAAATATAAACGAATTTCATTCGTAGCTTAAACCTATGGTGCTTTCAGTCCATAGTGGTATTATTCCGTAATACCTTTCCAATTATCGGTTCTGAAAGGTGAAGCTGGTAAGCCTGTTGCATTGCTTAGATTACAATCCGGATTTGAAGACCAGGCGTAACGAACAGCTATTGGATTTTCAATAGTAGGATGCGAAACATTGACTTTATTCCCTTCTATTATCGCGTCAGCCCAAATAAATACGGAGTCGCTACCCGAAATACTAAATCCTTTAAGTATGGAGCCATTCGCAATGGAGAGGCCTTCATTGAATTGAAAGGCTACTTCAATGGAATTCGCTTTTATTTTGTAGCTCTTATATAAAGGTCCCATATAAGCAATGTTTTGCTTGTAGGTTTTTGCCAGCGCATTCAAAGCAAGCCGTTTACCCACATCTTGCTTGTTACCCGGATGAATATCAAGTGCATTGCCAATATCAATAGTTACAGCCATACCGGTATTGGGTAATTCCAAGGCCATGGTTTGTGCCTCGCGCAATTCAGCCCACGCATCTTCGGTAGGTTCTGTATTACGAGGTAAGTAATTTGCCAATTGTACAAAATAAAATGGAAAATCACCTTGTTCAAATTGCTTACGCCAATCAGTAACCATGGTTTTAAATAATGTACGGTACTGATGAGCACGACCTGAATTGCTTTCGCCCTGATACCAAATTGCACCTTGAATAGAGTAAGGAATTAAGGGGTTTATCATTGCATTATAAAGAACCGTAGTTTGGTTTGGATCTGTAGCAGAAACAGGATGGGTTTCAATATTTTGAAAATCAAATCCTTTTTTTACTACCCAACCTTTTGCTATTGAAATGCTTTTTCCGGTACTTGATTTTATCATATAATCTTTAGCTTCGTTCATAAAACCACCACCGCCACCATAGTCGTAAACACGTATTGTAATTTGATTTTTACCTTGTTTTACAACACCTTCAGGTATCGGATATTTGCGCAGGACGCCCCAAGCCTGTTCTTCGCCAACTTTTATGCCATTTACCCAAGCCTCATCTGAATCGTCAACAGAACCATAGCAAAGTGTTAATTCACTTTTTGCCATTGCTTCTGAAATTTCAACGGTTTTTCTAAACCATCCTGAACCATCATAAACGCCCAAATCTGTTTCTTCCCACATTTTTGGCAAGTTAATTGGCATCCAATCTGAATCATTAATATCTACCGCTGCATAAAGTGCTTTTTCTTCATCGTAACCTATGTCAGCAATTCTGATCTCTTTCATCATTTGAGCAGAATCTATTGAATACTTTTTTGCCAGTGAGTCTTTTGATGCAGTTAGACTATTAATATAGTTAGCAGTTTCGGCAAAATCATCAAGATTCAATAAAGCAGCTTCACTAGTCCAAGCTTCGGCAACAGTGCCGCCCCACGAACTGTGAATTAGCCCAATGGGTACTTTAAGGTTCTGATACAACTCACGACCAAAGAAGTATGCGCTTGCTGAAAACGATTTTACCGAATTGCTATCGCAAGCTTGCCACCCTTTCGTTACGATTGTATTGATAGGACTAAATGAAATATTTTTCTCAACTGTAAATAGCCTGATTTCGGGATAATCGGCATTGGAAACTTCATCTTGAGAATTGTTTACCTGAGCCCAATTGCTAATTACGGGCATTTCCATATTCGATTGGCCAGAACATAGCCACACTTCACCCACGGAAATATCATTAAATATTAGGGTGTCAGTTTTAGTTTTTATGATTAAACGTTCATCGGTGCCATAATTTTCAGGTTGTAAAGAGGCCTTCCATTTGCCATTTTTATCGGCTTTGATGCTAAGCGATTGAGAACGGAATAGCACAGTAATGGTGGCATTGGGAGTGAAAGTTCCCCAAATATTTATGGGTTTATTGGCTTGTAAAACCATTTGATCTCCAAATATTTGAGCAGTAGTAAGTGGCCGTTTGTTCGATGTGCATGAGCAAAGTATTAGAAAACTAAGCAAACTGGCGATGATGGTAGACGTATAAAGTTTTTTCATATTTGATAATATTAGGTTGTTTACTATTCTATAAATATGGTTGTTGTCTGCTGAATATCTTCTGACGATGAACCGATCAGAAGCTTTATTTCACCTTTTTCAACAATGAATTTTTTAGCGGTAGAATCCCAATAGGCCAATTCACTGGTGTTTAGGTTTAATTTCACACTTACTTTTTTACCTTGTTTAATGTTAATGCGGTTGAATGCTTTTAATTCCTTAATAGGCCTTTCTACACTCGATGACAGATGTGATACATAAAGCTGAACTACTTCATCGCCATCTATTGAGCCATTATTTTTAACATCGACTGTAACAGTAATAATTTCGCCTGGTTGGGCCTTTAGTTTGTTTACTTTTAGGTTATTGTAGGTAAAAGTACTGTAGCTTAATCCAAACCCAAATTCATATAAAGGTTTATGCGTGCTGTACATATAAGTTCTGCCTTTGGTAATGTCGTAATCTAACATAGGTGGCAAATGATCAATACTCGTAGGCCATGTTTGCACTAACCTTCCGGCAGGATTATAATGACCAAATAATACGTCGAATAGAGCATTACCGGTTTCCTGACTATTATGTGTTATGTGCAAAATAGCAGGAATGTTTTGATTGGTCCAATTTATTGCATACGGGAAACTACTTTGTAAAATAACTATAGTATTTGGGTTGGCTTTGTAAACGCGTTGTATTAATGCTTCTTGTTCGAGTTCTATTGATTTTCTGTCAACAGCTTCCTTACCATCGCTAGGTGTTGGGCATTGTTTCCAACCTGCTCCACACGTAGGATTGTTTCCAACCATTACAATAGCAATATCTGCATTTTGGGCAATCTCTACCGCAGAGTTATAGTTATTATTTTGTTCATATTTTATAGAGCATTGGGAGCCTAAATTGGTTTTTAAGGCCTCTAATAAAGTTATATTATATGGTGGGGTTCCGCTGTACCAGTCTAGCATTACAGTATCGGCAAGTTCGCCAATCACCGCTATCGATTTTAAATTGGATTGGTTAAGTGGTAAAGTTCTATTTTCATTCTTAAGTAATACAATGCTTTTTTTAGTTAATTCCAGAACCGATTTTTTGTGTTTTTCACTATTCCAGGGTTCCGGTTCATTATTTTTACCAATTGATTTATATGGAACCAATTCATCAGGATCAAGCTGGCCGAGTTTAATCATTACCCTATAAACGCCTCTCAAAACATCATCCAAATCACTCTCATCTAAATAGCCATTGGCAAGGGCTCCATATACTCCTTCGCGGTAACGATCAAGAAATTGATTGATACCGGCCTTAATACAAGCTTCGGCTGTTAAGTTCATATCGGCATACTGGTGGTGTGCACTATAAAGTAATCTATATGCGCCGCCATCGGTACAAATTATTCCGTTTTGGCCCCATTCATCAACCGTAATTTTTTTAAGCATAGGGTGAATTGTCATGGGTGTGCCGTTGTATGCATTGTATGATGCCATGTAAGCTCTACTGCCACCTTCTTTTATGCCTTTATAAAAAGGGTAGGAGTAGTATTCACGAAACAAACGTTCATTAAAATTACTGCTTGAACTATCACGACTATTTTCATTGCTATTAGCCATAAAATGCTTCATAAGCGAAGCCGTCATCCAATATTTTGAATCAGATCCTTGTAGTCCTTTTATAAATTGAACAACCATTTGCGCATTAAACCAGGCATCTTCCCCATAACATTCTTCTGTTCTTCCCCATCTAATATCTCTTCCAATATCTGCATTTGGAGCTCGAACCACTAATCCACCTTGCTTGTAATTACTTTGAAAAACGTAGCGAGTTTCATATGCTTCAATTTGGGCAGCTTTTTTAATTGCTGCGGTGTCCCAAGTTTGAGCGAGACCAATAGATTGAGGAAAGGTTGTAGTATAAATTAATTTAGGATGCCCCCACTTGGCAGGTCCTCCTTGTGTTAAACCATGCAAGCCTTCAACATGTCCGGTGCCTTTTAAACCTAATCGGAGTACATCAGGATTGGTACTTAAGCTTGATACTTTTTCATCTAAAGTCATTAGCGAAAGTAAATTATCGATTCGTGCTTCAGTATCCATATTAGGATTTTGAAAAGGATATTTATATTGGCTAAATGCTGAAAAACTAAGTATGATAATTGATGTCAATAATATAATTATTTTCATGATTTCAACTTTTTAAGTTTAACACAATTTCAGGTTTATAATATACTAAGCTAAAAGCTTAGCGTAAATTGGAAGCGCTAAATTCCCCCTTTCTATTTTTCTTACTTATGTTGTAATTGATGTAATAAGCGAAGAAAGGGGGAAATAGCTTTAATTTATTTACTAGAACGTAACAGTTAGTTCTTCACCGTTATAGTTAATTTTCTTTGTGATATCCTTTTCTAAATCAACACCGATTCCTACACCTTCTTTAACCAAAACAATATTAATGGTGCGCTTTTCAAGCATACCAGGAAAACGACCTTTACGTTTTTCAATAGTCAAGGCTTTTTTTGCATCATTCCATTTAAAGTTGATGGTTGCATAAATGCCTTTTTCGTAATTGTAATTATTGTTTTCATCTTCGTAAAGATTGAATGAACCGTCGGCACCTGCATAAACACGCAATTCAATTGGGTCGGCAGGTTTTTCGGTTGCATACTGAATAAATGGTCCCATTGGAATTATTGAACCTGCTTTAACCAATAGTGGCATAATATCTTTAGGAGCGTTGAAAACCTGATTTGTGCCGCCTTCGTAAGTTTTACCGGTCCAGAAATCAACCCAAGTAGTACCTGCTGGTAAGTACACTTCTGAAGTTTTTTCTCTAATTGGTTTAGTAGCTTCTTTAGCAAATACAGCAGGGTCTTTCCAGAATAAGCGCATACGGGCTGCTCCGGTTGAGGTGTTTTCAGTTTCAACAACAAAGCTGTATGCTTTACCTGCCTCCAATTCAATAGCAGCAGTATATTGTTCAACACTGGTATAAACAATTGGAAGTGTATCGCCATCAAGAATAATGCGCTTGGCATCAAAACTTTTTAAGTGGAACTGATGTTTTCCGCTTTCTTTAGGAGTTAATTTTCCTTCCCATCGGATTGAGAACATTGAATCGGTAACATAGTCAGGTCGCCCTGTGTACCAGAATACATCAATGGTAGGATCAATTTGTTCGATGCCAAGGTTTTTGTATTCAGTGTCTTTATAATACTTAGCCAATAAACCTGGTTGTCCATTGTTGGTAGTAAAGTATTCAGAACCTACCAATACTGTTTTTTGCGGAGGAGTGTGGTACATGTAATCAGTAACCGGACAGGCCATTAAAGCAGGTCCAAACATAAACTGATCGTCAATGTTATACGTTTTTTCATCGTTAGTAAAATCCATAGGAAGACCACGCATGTAGGTATAATCTTCGCTGGTAACTTTCCATGCTAAAGAATAAATATAAGGCATCAAACGGTAACGCAGGTTATCAAATTTAAGTAAGGCGTCGGAGAATTCACCCATTTCCCAAATTTCACGGGGAGTTTCAGACCCATGTGAACGGAAAATTGGAGTAAATGCACCTAACTGGAACATACGGTTATAAAGCTCCTGATAAGCCGGATCTTTTCCTCCATTGCAGAATACACCATCGTAAGCACCTATTACGAATGCGCCAATATCGAATGTCCAGTAAGGAATACCTGACATACAGTGGTTGGTACCGGCCGAAATTTGGTTTCGGTAAACATCCCAGTTTGCACCAATATCGCCCGACCATGTTGTAGCGCCATTGCGTTGCTGACCGGCAAAACAAGAGCGTGTTAAAATGTAAGCTCTACGTTCAGATGTTTCTTCTCTCCAGTATTTGTGGATGTCGTCAGTCATTACCAATGAAAATGAGTTTAAATATCGTGCCCATGAACCAATTGCACAACTTCCCATTTTCTTCATTTCGTACTCAGTTGATTCTTTAGTAAGCGCATTTACCACATCGGGTTCAGTAGAGTCAATCCACCAGCCATCAAGACCTTTTGAATAAATGCCCCCTTTTAGGTATTTCCAATACATGGCGTTTGCACCGGGTCGGTAAGTATCCATATATTTAAAACCAGCCCAACCAACAACATCAATTAAATGACCATTTTCTTCCATTTCTTTGTAAATGGGAGTTTTTGGTCCTAATGCCGGCCAAATTGAAATAATGGCATGAAAGTTTTTTTCATGTAATTCATCCATCATAGCTTGCGGATCGGGGAATAAATTTTTAGCAAAAAACATACCGCTCCAATTATCAAAACCATCCCAATAATCCCAATCCTGAATCATATTATCAATTGGAATTTTTAGTTTACGATACTTTCGAGCAACACTTAAAATCTCTTCTTGAGTATCGTAGTGTTCTTTACTTTGCCAGTAACCATAAGCATGTTTACCGTACATAGGAGCTTTGCCGGTTAGGGTACGATAGCCTGAAATTATGGCATCCATGCTTTCACCATATACAAAGTAGTAATCAATGTTACTTCCCATATCAGACCATAATGATGCACCTTGAGCATCGTCTTTAAAAATAGTTTTTGAATAGTTATCCCAAAGAATACCATAATTGTTTGTTGAAATTAAAAATGGGTTAACCGCATCAACATTGGTTTGAACCAATTTAACCTCTTTGCCACGATAGTTAAAATACCCGTACTGATGCTGGCCTAAACCATATACGCCTTCGCTGTCGGTAAGTTTAAAATCTTGCTGTAAAGTGTACCCATTGTCACCGTCGTAAACAATCGGATCCAACAATGGCTGGCCTTGCTCTTGCAACACAACTTTGCCAGAAAGCTCGGTGTATTTGATATTACCATCGGTTTTTGAAATACTCAATGCAACAGCAGCAGTTTTTAATTCTACTGTTTCAGCAGTTTCTTCTACGCTAACTTCAATACTTGGCAGTTCATGGCTTAGTACCATTAAACTTTTTTTCTCAGAAGAGCCATCGGCACTCCATTTGGTTACACGGGCCAGTTTTTCTCCGTAAAACTGAACTTTTACGTTAATGTTTTTGCCGTGCATCTCAACTCCATTCTCAACTTGTTTAACTTCTACCTTTGGGGTACAGCTAAACAGTATAAATGATGCCATTAAGAGAACTAAAACACTTCTCAATTTATTCATTTCTAGTATATTATTTATGATTAACAATTATATTATTTATTATAGCTTGAAATTTCCCATTTAACTTTGCCTGCATAGGGATCAGTAACTAAAGCACCATTTTTAACTTCTATAGTCTTTAATTCTTTGGTTTCGGGCAAACAAACCAAACCAGTTGCTGTTTCGCCATTTTTTGCAAAAACCTTTAGTTTAAGTTTGGTCCAATCCATAAATGCTGTTGATTGTGCTAACTCAATATGAGGAAGAACAGTACCACTTTTTACTAACATGATGATAGGTATATCGCCAGCTTCTATATGGTGCCATCCAGCTTGGTAAGCATTCCCTGTTTGGTAATCAATCCATTCGCCAGCAGGTAAATAAACATCACGTGAAGTGCCATTTTCAAACATAGGTGCTACTAAAATATCAGAACCAAACAAATATTCATTGTCAATTAGCCATGAACCGGCATCATCTGGATATTCCACAAAAAGTGCTCGCATCATAGGCCATCCATTTTCGCTGCACTGTTTTGCCTGTGCATAAATATAAGGCATTAGCTCGTAACGTAAATTGGTTGCATTACGGAAGGCATTTGTAAAATCTTCGCCATATTCCCAAGGCTCGGTTGGAGGGGCACCATGTGTACGAACATGTGATGTTAGCATACCAAATGGAGTCCAACGACGGTAAATATCTTCTGGAGTTTTTTGTACAAAACCGCCAATATCATGACTCCAGAATGAAAATCCTGACAAGCCTAATGAAAGTCCACCACGTAAAGTTGCTGACATGGCTGTATTGGTATTGGCGGCATCGCCACCCCAATGCAAGGGGTAACGTTGACTCCCTGCCCAGGTACTACGAGCCCAAATAATTGTTTCGTTTGTAGTTTGCTTCGTAATTTCCGCTACAGCTTTGTTATAACGTAATGGGTATAGATTATGCTCATAAAAGCCTGTTCGCCCATTGGCATAAATACCATTGGCAGGCGCGGCTTCACCAAAATCTACCTTTATAACACCCACGCCTAAATCGAGTAAGCTTTTTATTTTACCTTGATACCAAGATACAGCATCAGGGTTTGTAAAATCCAACACGGCATCTTCATAAGGTAAATTGCCTTTATTGTTTTTTACATACAATCCCTTTTCAATAATTTCAGGAAATATTGAATTTTTAGGTACAAAATAGGGCAATTGCCAAAGGCAAGTTTGAATTCCTTTTTTCTTTAATTCCACAATCATTTTTTTGGGGTCCGCAAAACGAGAGGGTGCAAATTTGTAATCGCATTGCCAATCGGTTTCGAACCAACCGGTATCAAAGTGCAATACATCGGCAGGTATTTTATGTACACGCAAATTATCAGCCACAGCCAAACCTTCATCTTGTGAGAAATACGTTATGCGACTCATCCAAAAGCCAAACGACCAAAGTGGAGGCATTTCAGCTTTTCCTGTTAAGGTGGTGTATTCGCTTAAAATTTCTTTTGGGTCACCAATAAATACAAATAAATCAAGGGCTTCATCGCCAATCATCATGGAATTGGCACCACTAAAGTATTTACCAAAATCTATTGTAATAGGAGTTGAAGTATGCATAAATACACCATAACCACGACTACTCATGTAAAACGGTATGGGTTTGTACATCGATTCATTTTGAACACCATTGGCATCATCCGTCCACAACACTACTTTTTGTCCTCTTTTATCAAAAGACTGGAAAGATTCACCGCAGCCAAAGATTTTTTCATCAGGCGATAAAGAAAATGTAGCCGCAAAACTACGGGAATAATCGCTGGCGCGACGAACATAAGAAAAAGGCAATACCGGAGTATAGGTTTTTTCTGACATGTCGCTGTTATGAATTGTTGAAGTTAAGAGCTTACCCTCTGCATTGTATACTGACACATGCCAAGGAGCCGTTTCAATAACTACCTTACCAAATTTTGAAGTATACTGGTGACCTGTTGCTGTTTTCGAATATTTCCACGATTTATCGACCGGTGCTTTACCGTTAATTAGCATAAGAGACTCTTGATCAGGAGCCACTTCAAAGCCAGACTTGGCTTTAATGCGAATGGTTCGTGGAGACACAAACTCAATGGCAAAAGGCAACTCTGGCGAGCCTGCATATTCAGCAGCCGGAAACTCATTTTGCTCAACCGGTACTAATACACCTAACATGTTATTAAATGCCATACGGGTGACATACTCATAGCGTTTGTATGAAATTTTACCCTGTCCGGTTTCCGGATTAAAACTAGCCAAACTATCAGCCAGATAGTAGGTGTTTTTAAAGTCCGCAAAATCTGTACTAATATCGATAGGCTCGTTTTGTAAGCCGAAACCCTGTAATTGTGATTTTGCTACCAAGCCCATGGCTAGGCAAATCATTAGCAGCATTAGCTGTCTGGTAAAAAGTGTAAATCTCTTCATAATTTTATTTGTTATCTGTTGTTTATTTTTTTGTACTCAAAATTTTTAAATTCAACCTGTCCTTCTCCAATGGAGCAAAGGCCAATTCTTAGACTCATAAACTCACTGAAAGCATTGTGATGGAAACCTGAAACTTCTAAAGAAGTCTCTACTCTTTTCCAGTTTTCACCATCCAGACTGTAATACATATTTACTACATCATTAATATTTCTTATTTTCAGATATACATGATTTTTAATGACCTCTTTTTCGGCAATAAATTGCCAGCGGCGAATGTTGCAGTGAATGTTTTTACTGTCGGCCAATATTCCACCATAAGCATTTTCATTATACATTAATACCAAACCACCCATGGCACCCTCATCAATTACCATTTCAACTTGTGCTTCGTAAGAATGATCGGCAGCAATGGTAAGTAGGGGCGAAGAATTTCCTATAGCGTCGCCTTTGGCTTGAAGCGTAAGGGTATTGTTTTCAACCTTATGTCTGCTAAAGTCTGTCTCTTTAAAATATCTCCATTGAGGTTTTAAATCGTTCCCATCAAAAGAATCACTTATATTGAAGTTGGAAGTCATTGTTTTGCCTTTGGGCTTTTTTATGGGTTGGTCAATTTCAATGCCATCCGGTACTTTATACCATCCGTCAGCGGTCCACTCTACCGGAAGTAGCATTGTTTGTCTACCCATGTTATAATGTCCGTTCTCGTAGCCATGTAACACCATCCACCAATCACCTGCTACATCATCAAAAATAGTAGCGTGTCCTACCGACCACCATTTTTCTTTACTGCTTTCGGTACGTGCAATGGGATTATAGGGAGAATTTTCCCACGGTCCTAATGGGGATTTTGATCGTGCCGATACTACGGTATGACCTGTGGCAGGACCCGATGTTCCACCTTCAGCTACGGTTAGATAATAATAGTCGCCATGTTTCATTAGTTTAGGTCCTTCTAAACAGAAACACTCAATAATCCAGTCTTCGGGTAATGGCCACCCCTCGTATGACATGGTTAAATTTCCGGTAACTTTCAATCCATCTTCCGATAAGGGAACATAACCGCCATTACTAAAGTATAAGTAGCGTTTTCCATCCTTATCAACCACATGGCCAGGGTCAATATTACCTACTTTTAAGTCAATGGGCTTGCTCCAGGGACCTTCGATTTTATTTGCCCAAACCACAAAATTGCTTCCTTTAGCAGGAAAATAAATGTAGTACTTATTGTTGTGCTTGATTAAATCAGGCGCATAAACAGATCCTACATATTGGTTGAGAGCGTTAACCAAAGGGTTCCAATTAATTAAATCGGTGGAATGCCAAATTAATAAACCCTGATAATATTCAAACGATGAATGAACTACATAGTAATCGTTACCATCGCGCAGAATACTTGGATCGGGATAATCGCCTGCAAAAATTGGATTGGTGAAGTAGCCTTCTCCTTTATTACTGATGGAAGTTTGATACTGTGCATTCACTAAAAAACTCCATGAAAGAAGGATGCTAATTATTAAAAACTGTTTCATTCTAATTTTCTTTTAAATTTTTATATCTGATTAATGCTTCAACAAAATAGTAGTCGGCATAACTAAGTGGAACATCAACTTCGCTATTCATAGGCATATGTCCTACACTATGTTTCAGAATAAAGTGGCCATTCTCACCTTCTTTGGCAATATATTCAGATCCGCAAAGTGTTTCAATTTGCTTTTCAGCGGTTGTAAAATAATCTTTGGCTTTCTCATCAGTAACCATAGTGCTTAATTCGAGTAATGCTGATGCCATAATGGCTCCAGCCGAAGCATCACGTAAAGCATCAGGAATGTTAGGGGCATCATAATCCCAATAAGGAATTTTATCGTCAGGCAAATTGGGGTGGTTCACTAATAAATCCGCAATTTTAATGGCTTGGTCTAGGTATTTCTGGTCTTTGCTTTCGCGATACATCATGGTATATCCATACAACCCCCATGATTGGCCACGAGCCCATGCCGATTCGTTGCTAAAACCTTGTGCTGTTTGTTTTATATGCGGCTGCCCAGTGATAGTATCATATGATACTACATGAAAACAGCTGTTATCGGGACGGTAATGATTTGTTATGGTTGTATTTGAATGTGTTAACGCTATATTTATTAAGTTTGAATCATTGTAATTTTCACCCGCCCACATCAATAATTCCAGGTTCATCATGTTGTCGATAATTACAGGGTATTGCCAATGACTATTCCATGGCCCAGGATTCCAGGATAAAAGTGCTTTTGTTTTTGGGTGCATGCGTGTTGCCAATTTTTCAGCAGCAGACTTTATAATAGGTTTATAGCTAGGATTTCCAGTTAAGCGATAGCCATTGCCATAGCTACAATAAATAATAAAACCAATATCGTGATCAAAACTATTCCATGTATCATGCTCAATTCGTAGGGTAAAAGCTTCGGCATAATCCTTTACTACGGCATTATTTGAATTTTCATACAAATACCACAATGTGCCAGGGAAAAACCCGCTACACCACCATTCAGAATTGCTGGTTACTAAATCGCCATTTGCATTAACCGAACGCGGAAACTGATTGGGTTTATCCATTAATGATTCGGCCATTAATATACTCTGCTGCGCAGCTATGGACAAAGCAGAATCAACTTTTTGTAATAAAATTTCCTTAGCATCATGTTTACTACTATTGCAGCTTGCAATAAATAACGCAAACATTCCAATTGACAGGATAATAAAATTCTTTTTCATAAGCTCTAATATTCAATTAGTACTAATTTACTTGACTATGGATTTTTGTTCTTCAATTTCTACCTGTAAATTTGTTGGCAAAGCCTCCTCTTTCAGTATTTTTTTAATGTATACACTGTGCTATTTTAAAGGTTTAAGTATAAAATTAAATTCATATACATCAGGCCAAATCATATATTCATCATGAGGCAGAGCTCCCCAACTGTTATCACCGCCAACGCCCATTTGCTTCAAATCGAAATGCCATTCGGTAAAGTTTTCAGATACTAAATCGGTGGAGTGTCTTTGTGCTTTCATAATACCATCGTCGAGCAATTCGCGGCTGTAAGGCAGTGCGGAAGTTCCCAATAATTGTTCACCCGAAACTTCTAAACCCATTCCTTGAGCATTGCTAAGTTTTGCCCAACGCACATCGGTTTTGTAGCCACCTTCCATAGGTCGACTGTACTCAAAATATTGATCCATTACCGAACTTTTATATAAGCCAACAAAGGCTGATGTATTTCTATCGCAATAGTTTTCATGCGGACCACGACCAAAATATTCAAACTGATTGAATTCTTTTGGTAAGCGTGTTCTGAAGCCAATACGGGGTATTTCTTCGCCTTTTGAATAGGTAAGATTGAACCAACTGCTAATTTCAATGGCTCCATCGGCATAAATAGCGTATGAAACGCGTGCTGTTTTGTAAATAGAATCGATATAAAAATCGACATCTACCTTAACTATATTTTCACTAGGTTGATTTGCAACGATGCGTTTCACCTTGAATTTCTGTTGTAAATCTTTCCATATTTCACAACGCTCTGGCATTTTGTTGCCATAATCGTTGTCCGTTGGAGCCCGCCAAAAATCGGGTTCAATGGGCATTAAAAGCAATTCTGTATTGCTTAATTTGTATGAACTTATCCATCCTGTTGCTTTATTTATAGTGGCACTAAAACCTTCACTGGTAATTAATATCACATTATTTTCTTGGTTTAGCAATAATTTACCTTCTGGTATTTGTTTTTCTATTTGAACAATTCCCAACGGTAGCTTAAATTGTTCGAATGCAACAATATGCCCTGCTTTTATAAGCTCAGTTTCTTTTTTTGTTTTAGCATAAACATTTAAAAAGTATTCAACATTTGGTCGAACTTCAATTTTTGGAATATTTAAGTCAATTGTTTTTTTTGAGAGTGGAGCCAAATCAACACTAAAAGCTTTGCTTTGATGCAGTGTTTTTCCATTCCCTTCTATTACAAATGAAAATTCATACTCACTTGTATTTAAAAAACTGTGGTGATTTATAATTTCAACCTCGCCTTTGTTTAAATTAACCGAAGAGAAATAAATAGGTTGGTATACTTTTTTAACCTCTATTAATTTTGGATGGGGAGTTCTGTCTGGATTTACGATGCCGTTAGAGCAGAAATTCCCGTCGGAGGGTACATTTTTAGGCCCAAAATCGCCTCCGTAGGCCCAATAAGTTTCGCCTTTGTCATTTTTTGTCTCCAAGCCTTGGTCAACCCAATCCCAAATAAAACCACCTTGCAATTTATCGTACTTATAAATTAAGTCCCAATAATCTTGCAAATTACCTACACCATTGCCCATGGCATGTGCATATTCACATTGAATTAAGGGTCGAGTTTCTTTACCTAAAGCATACCACTCCATCCAATCCATACCAGCGTACATGGGGCAAAAAATATCGGTATTAAATTCAAGGTCGGAACGTTCATATTGCACCGGTCGGCTTGCATCATTCTCTTTTATCCACTTATAAGTAGCACGCATGTTTGATCCATTTCCAGCTTCGTTGCCCAAAGACCAAATAATTACGCAAGCTTGATTTTTATCGCGTTCTACCATGTTTTGTGTTCGATCTAAATGAGCCTGCAGCCATAGTGGTTTATTGGCCAGTGTTTTGTCTAAATCGTAACCCATGCCATGCGATTCTATATTGGCTTCGTCAACCACATACATGCCATATTCATTACATAATTCATAAAACACAGGATCTTGTGGATAATGCGAAGTACGAATGGCATTAATGTTACTTTGTTTCATCAATTGAATATCCTTAATGCGTGTTTGCAAATCAATTACGTGACCTGTTGTTGCATGATGCTCGTGCAGATTTACACCACGAATAGAAATAGGAACGCCGTTGACTTTTAATTGATTGCCAGAAATTTCAACGGTTCGAAACCCAATTTTTTGGGAGATTGCCTGAATAAGTTTTCCTGACTTTTTCAATTCAATATTTAATGTATATAAATTTGGAGTCTCAGCTGTCCATGGTTTAACCTCCAAAGAGGTTTCACCAAAATCAACTTTATTGTTTTTCACCTTCAGTTCTTTACTGAAAATTTCTTTTTCTTCATCCAATATTTGGCAAGTAATTGAAGTTTCTTCTTTGCCATTAGCTATCTCAATGTCAAGTCCAAAAACTCCTTTGGCGTAACTTGCATCCAATTTTGAGCTTACGGTATAATCAACAATTCGAGTTTTGGGTGTTGCTACTAAAAACACATCGCGTTCAATTCCTGATAGACGCCAAAAATCCTGATCTTCAAGGTAACTGCCATCGCTCCAGCGAATAACTTCCATGGCCAATAAGTTTTTGCCTGGTTTTAGATATTTGGTAAGATTAAACTCCGCTGGTGTTTTGCTATCCTCACTATAACCTACTTTTTCTCCATTTATCCATAAATAAAAAGCTGATTTAACGGCACCAAAAACAATGAATACTTCGTTGTCTTTCCATGAATCTTTTACACTAAACTCGTAACGATAAAGGCCGGTTGGATTATAATCTTCGGGAACCCATTTGCCTTCAGGGGCTTTAAAAGGGTATTGAATATTGGTATAAATGGCATAATCGTAACCCTGCAATTGCCAATTAGAGGGAACTGGTATTTTCTTCCAATCGCTTATTTTATAATCAATAGCAAAAAAATTATCAGGAACCTGATTGGGATTTTTTAAGAATTTAAAATCCCAATTCCCATTTAACAATTGATAATATGCCGACTGGTTAGGATCGCCTGTTTGTGCCTGTTCAATACTTTCATAGGGAATAAACCACGCATGAGGTTGTTCTTTATTGATTCTGAAAACTTCAGGGTTTTGCCATTCGGCTTGCTGAGCAATTGTAATGCCCGTTAAAAACAATAATGCAAATACACTTAATAGGATTTTCATAGCAATTAGATTTTTTTTATTTTTCAAAACCATATTTAAAACTTAATTCTTTCTTCAACTTGTGTGATCCATTCGCGAGCCAAAAGTTCATGGCCTGCAACTGTAGGGTGCACACCATCCCACATCCAATATTCTGCAGGAGCTTTTTCACAGGCTTTAGTCATCACATCTTGAAATCCTACAAAAACAGCATCAAATTCCGTAGCTAATTTTTGTACCACAGCCTGACGCAAGGCAACATCAGCTTGATAAGCATTCCAATGCTCCTTCACCTGTCCCACTTTCAATATAAAGGGTTCACACAATACAAAAATAATATTGGGGAATTTTGCTCTGGTTTGTTCCAATAGTGCTCTGTAAACTTCTTCGTAGATATCAACCGTAACTTTGGGGTCCCAATTAACCACCATCGAACTTGAGTCGTTTACTCCAATTAAAATACTCAGAATATCGGGGTTCAAATCAAGTGTGTCTTTTTTCCAACGTTCTTTTAAATCAATAATTTTGTTGGCACTTATGCCACGGTTTATAAAATTATAGTCCTTTTCGGGATGGTCGGCACCCAAACGACTGGCAATACTAAACGCATAGCCATGCCCCATAATATGATTGGGATCGGCATCGCGACCACGATTTCCATCGGTAATTGAATCGCCTTGAAAAAGAATGGTCATGCCTTTGTTTGTTTCCATGTCTGGATATATTGGTTTTTCCATGGCAAACGATTTTATCCCACGAAAAAACAATGCTGCAATTCCAGTTAATCCTAATAATTTCAGAAACTTACGACGTGAACTTGAATTCATGTTATTTTTTATTTGTTTCATCAATTGTTAAAATGTCAATTCTTTTGTTTCTCCAGACTTCAAAACTACATCCATGGTTTTACCTCCATAATTAATTTTGCAAGGACTACCAGCTTTGCTAGTCACTTTTACCGTTTTTAGTTTACCATTTTTCCATTTCATGTCAATTACAAAACCTCCACGAGCACAAATGCCTTGTACCTCGCCTGTATTCCAATTATCAGGAAGTGCCGGTAATAAATATATTTCATTTTCAGTAGATTGTAAGAGCATCTCAACCACAGCTGCGGCTCCTCCAAAATTGCCATCAATTTGGAATGGTGGGTGAGCATCAAAAAGGTTGGGATATGTTCCTCCACGCCACGAATCTTTTGGACGAATGGCATCAGGTTCTACATAATTCAATAACTCGCGGTACATTTTATAAGCATGGTTGCCATCACCTAACCGGGCCCAAAGGTTGATTCTCCATCCCTTTGACCAGCCTGTAGTTTCGTCGCCTTTAATTTCAAGGGTTTTGCGGCAAGCATTAGCCAAACTTGGTGTTGCAACAGGAGTTATTTGGTGACCAGGAAACAGACCAAACAAATGGGATTGATGGCGGTGTTGGGGATCTTCATCCTTCCAATCGAAATACCATTCCTGCAAACTTCCTGTTTCACTAATTTTATACGGTAATAATTTATCAAGTGCTTGCTTTAATTTCAGCGAAAAGGCTTCATCATTCTCCAAAACAGTTTCGGCAGCAAGGGTTTGGGTAAACAATTCACGAATCATGGCAATGTCGGCACTTCCCCCATAAAAGGTAGCACCATGGTAACCTTTATCCGTAATGTAATTATTTTCGGGAGATGTAGATGGTGATGTAATTAGTTTTCCATCCTTATCTTCCACCATCCAGTCTAAACAAAACTGAACAGCTCCCTTCATTAGAGGGTAAGCTTTATTTTTAAGAAAAACCTCGTCTTTTGTAAAGGTGTAATGCTCCCACAAATGGGTACTTACCCAAACACCGCCCATATTCCAGTTGGCCCATCCAGGGTAACCCTGACCAAAATTACCAACCGGATTACTCATAGCCCAAATGTCAGAGTTATGAGCAACACACCATCCGCCGGCTCCATAAAAGGTTTTTGCTGTTACAGCACCCGTAGTTGCCAAATTATTTATGAACGACAATAAGGGTTGATGCATTTCAGATAAATTGGCATTTTCGGCCAACCAATAATTCTCCTCAATATTAATGTTCATGGTATAATTGCTACTCCATGGTGGATAATAGTGATGATTCCACAGGCCTTGCAGATTTGCAGGTACTTCAGGAGTACGTGAGCTGCTTATTAACAAATAGCGCCCATATTGGAAATATAGAATTTCAAGATTTTTATCCTCTTTGCCCTCAGCATACCGTTTTAGTCGCTCATCAGTAGGCAAATTCGGCGCTGTTGTTTCGCCCAAACTTAAACTAACACGTTTAAAATATGTCTGATAATCGCTTACGTGATTTGTCTTTAACTCTTGATATGTTTTGGCAAAGGCTTTCTCCAATTGCTTGTTAGCGATACCTTCATAATCAGCTCCTTCCGTTACCGGATTTTTATCAAATCCATTAAAACTAGTAGCCAGTGAAACATAAACAAGTACTTCACTTGCATTTTGTACGCCAATGGTTGAATCGGTGGAAATCAACTCACCGTCAGTATTTTTTAATTGTATTAATGAAATGAATCGTGTTCCTCCATTTTCTTTCGCCCTAGCTTCAAATACTGTATCACTTAAATAGGTGGGAGAAGAATGAATTTGAGCTGAACCAACGCCTTTTAAAACGCCCTTATTCACTGCTGTTTTGTAGTTTAGCAAGCTTTCAAATTTAATATCAAAATTCAATGCTTTTTTGTTGTTACTCGTCAATTTAATTATCAGAACTTTATCAGGATGCGAAACAAAATACTCCCGTTTGTATTCTACTCCATTTTGTTCGTAGGCAACCGAAGATATAGCGTTGTTTAAATCTAATTCACGGTAATAATTTTTTACTTCACCCTCGTTATGGAAATTAATTTTGAGTGTACCCAATGGAGCATAAGTTTCTGAATTTTTGCCTTGCAAACTTTTGTTTAAGGAATCAGCCAATGCATAGTCCTCATTTTTTAAGGCTTCTCTAACCGCAGGAAGATATTTATATGCTTCAGGATTCATATCTGCCACCTTAACTGGAGAACCCGACCAAAGTGTTATATCATTCAGGTAAATAGTTTCCGTTGCTGTACCTCCAAAAACGGTAGCTCCTTGTTGTCCATTTCCCAACACCAGCGTTTCTTCAAAATAATTGGCAGGTTCATCATACCAAAGTTTATCGGAAGACTGCGACCAAAGTGAAGTTGCATGGAATACTGTGATGAAAAATAGGCTAAAAAGTGTTTTCAATCCCATAGTTGTTTAATTTTCTAATTCATTTTTTAGTATATTCTCTTATGTCTAAAATACGCCTAAATATTATGCTATAATACATCCTATTCATCTGATGAAACCTTGTCATAATAGTTCTTCATAACAAACCAAGCTTTCTTTTTTTCACCTTTTTCAGACAACAGTCCTTTTCGATTGTATCCCTTTTGATATATTGGATGCATGCGTCCTAACGAGCGATAATCGACTAATAACCATGGGCATACCCCTACTAAATTGGGAACCGTTTTAAACATTTCAATTTGGTCTTTATATATTTGTTCCTGATATTCTTCGCTCCAATAGGCCGCTTCATCTTTTGGTCCATAATTACTGCCATACAGAGCTTCACCCCCAAATTCAGAAATAAAAACGGGTTTATCAGGATAAATCAAATCCCATTTGGTATCTACAGGTTTTCCTTGCCAAGGTTCATACCAGCCGACATATTCATTTATTGAAATTATATCAGAGTAACGATACAAAGTATCCCAAACATTAAAAGTATTGTTAGCATAGCCCTGTGTATTAATTACGTGTGTTATTAGTCTTGTTGAATCTAATGCTCGGCATTTTTTTGTTAAATTTGAGAGTGCCAGATCGCGATTGGCTGTAGATGAATAGGTTTCGTTCGACAAACTCCAAATGACCACACCACATCGATTTTTATCGCGCTTAATCATTTCACGCATCATCAAATCCATTTTATCTTCAACACCGGGTGTTGAGAATTCAATGTGTTGGTATACAGGAATTTCGCTCCACACCATCAAACCCATTTTTTCAGCCATTTTAACCATGTACTCGTTATGAGGATAGTGAGCCAAACGAACCATATTACAGCCCAACTCTTTTGCCCAGGTTAACAAAAGTTTCGCATCATCTTTACTAAATGCCCTTGCACCTTTCAATGGATTTTCCTCATGAATATTTATGCTCTTTAAGAAAATAGATTTCCCATTGAGCACTACTGTTGGACCTTGAACCTTTATCGTTCTAAAACCAATAGTATCTTTTAACGCATCGGTCTCACATTTAATAATTACTTCATAACGTTTAGGATTTTCAGGACTCCAATGATCAAATTTTCCTTTAAAAGTAATCACACCAATACCCTTAGCATTGCTTTGAGTTTTATATTTTACATTTAGTTCAGGAATGTTTATTTCAATTTGTTGTTGGGGCTTTTTTCCGTTTAATTTAACCCAGCCCAACACCTGATTATTCGAACCCTTTTTCAGTTGAATGGAGTAATCATCAATATAGGTAGCATTGGTTTCAACGAGATTTACATCGCGGGTAATCCCCCCATAATTAAACCAATCGAATCCTAAGCCTGGCAGTCCATCACTCTTTCTGCTATTATCAGCTTTTACTATTAGTCGATTTTCACCCTCTAACACTTTATGGGTAAGTTCAAACTGAAATGGAGTAAAGCCACCCTCATGCTGCCCTAAATGCTCACCATTCAAATAAATATCAGCCAAATAATTAACTGCTCCAAAATGAATAAAAAGCCTTTTACTGCTATCCCTAGTATAGGTAAAAGTCTTTTTATACCAGACAGTACCTTCTAAATAAGTAATTTCTTTAATTTGAGAATTAAAATCGCCAGGCACCTCTAAAACAGGGCCACCTTCAAAAGAGTATTCATAGAAATCAGTTTTTTTCTCAGGCACTTTTTCTTTCCATACTTCACGCCAATTCCCCACACCTGTTGGGTCAATTATTGTTTGCCATTTTCCATTTAAACAGGTGCTATTTCTAGCATCAACATTTGTCATAGCTGTTTGAGCCTTTGCAAAAACAATGGTAAAGAGTATTAATATTAAAGTAAGAATAGACCTTGTCATTTTTCTATTTTAATTGAATTAGTACAACCGATTTTGAAGGAATTTCAACTTTTAAGTTTCCGTTCTTTGGTTTTTGTATGTTGAATTCTGTTGTGGTTACCTTCTCCTCTTTTCCAAAGTCATTGAAATCGGCCATTTTCTGGCTTGTTATTATTTGTGCTGTTGCCGATGAAAAATTTTGTCCCGTTAGTGTAAGTTCAGTTACCGCCGACTTATTTGGGTTCAAATTACAAAGCGTAATACTTACAACACCATTTTTTGTTGATGCTGATGCATTAATGGCAGGGATAGAATCCCCATTAAGCTTGTAATTTTCTGATTTTAAATTCAAGGGAATTAATGTTGCATCTTGATGAACAGCATACATTTTAAAAACGTAGTAAGTCGGCGTTAACACCATTTTATCGTCTTTTGTAAGAATTACAGATTGCAAAACATTAATAGCTTGCGCAATATTTGTCATATGAACCCTGTCGGCATGGTTGTTAAAAATATTTAGATTGATACCGGCAACCAAGGCATCACGTAAGGTATTTTGCTGATACAAAAAGCCAGGATTGGTGCCTTCTTCCACATCAAACCAATTTCCCCATTCATCAACTACCAAACCTATCTTTTTCTCAGGATCGTATTTATCCATAATGGTAGAATGCTTTGTTAGTAATTCTTCCATAACTAAGGTTTTGCTCAGCGTAGTAAACCACTCTTCCTCGGTAAAATTGGTAGCAGATCCTTTGTGCGACCAATCATGCGTTATGGTATAATAGTGTAAGGATAGGCCTTGAATTAAGTGCTGTTTATTTTGTGTTTTTTTCATTAAAACTTCAGTCCAATCATAGTTGGAATCGCTGGCACCACATGCAACCTTGTAGCTGGCACCACGAGCAAAACCAGCATACTGACGGAATATATCAGAATAGTATTCGGCTGTCATTTCACCACCACAACCCCAAGTTTCATTTCCAACACCCCAAAACTTAACGTTCCAAGGATCCTCACGACCGTTTTTCTTTCTCAAGTCGGTCATTGGGCTTTTATTGTTTGAGGTAACATATTCAATCCATTCTGACGATTCTCTTACTGTTCCCGAACCCACATTTAAGCTAATAAAAGCTTCAGTGTTAATAAGTTCACAAAAATCAAGAAATTCGTGGGTACCAAAACTATTGTCTTCGGTTACGCCCCCCCAATGCACATTTACAATGGAAGCTCTTTCATTCTGGGGTCCAACACCATCTTTCCAATGATAGGTGTCGGCAAAACAACCGCCCGGCCAACGCAATACTGGTATTTTCATTTCTTTCAGCGCGTTAACCACATCATTGCGATAACCATGGGTATTGGGTATATTTGATGTGTCGCCCACATAAATTCCTCCATAAATACAATTACCTAGATGCTCAGCAAAATGGCCATAGATTTCTTTATTTATTTTTGAAGAAGCTGCATCGGTATGGAGAATGATTTTGTTTTGCCCAATTGCGTTTAGGGCAAACAATGCAATGATAGAAGTAAATAAAAGGTTAATTTTTTTCATAGTTTAATATTTTGACATTAGTTCGTTAACTTAATTATAAATCCGCCTTGGGCTTTTATGGCAATATCTATTTTTTGCAATTCTGCTGATTTTATTTCTTTTTTAACAAAACTTCTATTTGATTCGCCATCAGTTACCATTATTCCATTTGCTTTTTCGATAAATGATAAATCGATACTTAAATTTCTTATTTCATCCTGACCATTAATTCCGGCTATAAACCAGCTATCGCCTGATCGTCGAGCCATAATTACATATTTACCCGGAAATCCGTCAATGAATTTTGTTTCGTCCCAAACCACTGGAATATCTTTCATAAGTTGTTTTACATAGCCAGGAACCTTGTTCATTACTTTAGGAATTTCTGCATAGTGTTGTACTCCTGATTGGAATATTACAGGCAAGGCTAATTCAAAGCCATTGCTTGTTTTGCGTTCTATGTTATCAATTTCGCCAAAGCAAGTGGGGGTGAAGTCCATAGGGTCGAACACATTCCGCGTAAAAGGCAACATGGTACAATGATTGGCAGCAACATCAGCATTAGCTTGGTCAAAGGTTATAAACTCCATGCCTTTAATAGCCTCCATGCTTACCAAATGAGGGTATGTGCGTTGCCACCCGCGAGGAAGAGTGCACCCATGGAAATTAACGGCGAGACCTATCTTTGCTGCATCTTCTAAAATATCAATGTAATGGTTCATAACCGATTGGCCATCACCTCCAAAAAAGTCGATTTTCACTCCTGCAATTCCCATTTCTTTTATTCGAGTAAATTCCTTTATTCTAGCTTCACTTGTTAATAAAGCACTTTTAGGTGTTTGAGGGGTTGTATTCCAATCGCCCGATGAGTTGTACCAAAGAATTAAATTGACCTCTTTAGTTTTTGCATAGTCGGCCAATTCTTTAATTTTTGCATATCCAATTTGAACATCCCATCCGGCATCAATAAGGCAATATTCCCAACCCATGTCAGCGGCATAATCAATAAATTCTTTCTGCACGGGGTATATGGTTTCATTATCTTTAAGTAAAACCCAACTCCATGATGCACGACCGGGTTTCACCCATGAAAAATCGCCATCAATTGCAGGTTGTGACAAATCGGTGCCAAGGCTTGATTCCACTATATCAGCCAGCGAACCTACTGAAATAATGCGCCATGGTGTGTACCAAGGTAAAGTAGATTGCGGATTTAATTCGCCACTAAAAACCACTTCGCGTTCATCGGGAAAACCAATAGAATACACGCCATTAGGCGATTTGGGGCTCAAACGAGAAGCACAATAGTTACGATCTACACCAGTTTCTGAAATGAGCACCCAAGTGTCATGGGTTTTAAATAGAGAAGGAAAAACCCATCCAGCCTGTGGTGATGGTGTACCCACAGTAATATCTTGAAGGTAATGTTCTTCATAAGATGGATTGCAATTGCCCCATGATGTTTTTGCTTCAGCACAGGGTTGTAACCATGCTTTGGTATCTTTATTAAAAGCAAATGAGCTGAGTTCTCGAGTTATTTTCTTTACCTCGGTCGATTCTGATGGAAAATGATAACGAAAGGCTACACCCTTATTTGAAACTTGAAAAATAACTTCCATTATTTTGCCTGTATTATTTTCAAGTGTGACAATTTGCTGATTGGCCAGATAGCAATAATCCTCTTTTTTGTGGACAGTTAATGTGTAGTTATCTTGTATCTCTTCCACATCGGTTATTTCAACAATTTTAAGGTTCGATGCAAAGTCGGCATCTTCACGAATTATACCCAAAATAGAGGTTTCTATTACAACCTTGCCCTCTTGTGAAACTTCATAAACCAATCGATTTTTTTCGGTGGTTTTTAAAGTAACTTTTAAATTGTTATTCGGGCTATTAATTACTATTTCATTCTTAGTACATGAAAATAGGCTTGCAATAATCAAAAATAAACCAATTGCTTTTCTCATAAAATTATTATTTAAGGTATAGATGGACGTAATGAACTTTCAACCGTTTTAATTTTTATTTCTTTTTTCGATAAATCAGGCGATGTTGCTGTTAAAGTAATTTCACCAACTTTATCGGTGGACTGCACAATAATTTGTGCCAAACCGTTAAATGCTTTGCGTTTCCAAACAGGCTCGGGTGTAATTACCTGAATTAATCCAGGGTCGGTATTCAAGTCTTCCCACTGATTGCGTTTAAATAGGGGTGAACCTTTAATTGCATAAACGTTTTTACCGGGTTTAAGTATTTTATTGTCTAATACATATACTTGATTTGGAGCTTCACGCTCAATGTTATCAGCAATTAAATTACCATTTACATAGATGCTTTGGGAGATTGCTAAACTTTTAGAAAATAAGGTAATTTTTGTACCATCTGAAAATTTATTAAGCGTAAATTCGCCGCGAACCACCACCGTTTTTTCGGGTGGGAAAATCATTTGTTCGCGTTTCAATTCGTGCGTAGGCCATGCTGCATCATCGAAACTTTCTTTAAGTTCAGGTTGATTATCACGCTCTTCTACTACTGCTATTCTTGTGTTTTTTATGGCTATTTGCTCAACGGTTTCAATATATTTATCTGCTTCATGACTGGCTGGATCGCCATTACCCACTCCAATTATTTTCCCTGAACCGGCAATGGAAAATGTTATTTCGTTATTAGCATGAGGTGCGAAACGCCCTTTTGCATCATTTACTTGTACCGTTATGACAGATACATCTTCACCATTTGCCTTTATGTTGGTGCGATCGGCTAATAATTCAATGTTTTTTACTTTGCCTGATGTTTCAACCTTATCTTCAAGTGCAAGATTACCTTTGTTAAATCCTTTCGCAATTAAAGTTCCGGGTTCGTATAAAACATTCCAGTTAAGCAGAGAATTTTTCTTCATGCTTTGTTTGCCTAGCGATTTTTTATTTAAAAATAACTCAATTTCTTCACAGTTGCTGTTAACACGCACTAAAATGGTATCGCCTTCTTTGCCTTTCCAATTCCAATGTGGCGTTACCTTTATAAAAGGCTCGTTGGACCACCACGATTTTAGGTAGTAATAGGGTTCTTTTGGGAATCCACATAAATCTAAAATACCAAACTGTGAGTTTACAGCTGGGTAGCCAAGAGGATTTGGTTCACCTCTATAGTCAAAACCGGTCCAAAGGAATAAGCCCGATAACCAAGGTCTTTCATCATAAAAATTCCAACCATATTCAATTCGGCTCCCACCTGGGCTTCTGTCAACATAGGCCATATGACCATTTTCGATATCATCGAAATACATACCACGAGTGCCTTGAGTGGAGCTTTCTTCGCTACCAATACATAGCTGATCTGGAAAATTTTTATGATGCTCAACGGCGTTACCATGTTTAAGGTAATTGAATCCAATCATGTCCAAGCCAATATCAACACCATGACCCCAACCGCCACTGGCAGCTACAGTATATGGCCGAGTGGTATCTATTTTCTTTGCAAAAGCCTGAAGTTCGTTACTGATGAGTGAACCTTTTTCATTTCCTTCAACAGCCCATTCTTCATTACCCAAACTCCAAATTATTACTGATGGATGATTTCTATCGCGAACAATTAATCTTTCAAGTCGGTCCATTGCTTCAGGAGCAGTAGAAAGTAAACGATTTTCATCCATAACCAACATTCCTAAACGATCGCAAGCATCCAGCAATTCAGGTGTTGGTGGGTTGTGTGCACAACGGTAGGCATTGCTACCCATACTTTTTAAACGCTTAATTCTAAAATCTTGCAACGCATCGGGTATGGCTGTACCAACACCAGCGTGATCCTGATGGTTACACGTTCCTTTTATTTTAACATGCTTTCCATTTAGGAAAAAGCCTTTGTTTGCATCAAATGTTATGGTACGAATTCCAAAAGAAGTTTCGTAAATGTCCATTACCTGCTTATTAACAAGCACTTGTGTTTTAAGAGTGTATAAGTTAGGTTCATCAAGCGACCACAGTAAAGGATTGTTTAATTCAATTTGTGAAACTACCTTGGTTGAAGAATAAGTTTCTATAGTTTGGGTAGGACTTGTTATTGTTGCTACCTTATTATTGAATTTATCTATTGCCGTATGAATTAAGCTAAAAGATTCGGTATAATAATCATTGTTAACCTCTGTTTCTACAGTTAAAGTGGTAGTTTCTCCATTTACTTCTGATTTTACGAAAGTACCATTATAAGCAACGTGAACGGGATTGGTTTTAGTTAACCAAACATGACGATAAATCCCTGCACCTTCATAAAACCAACCTTCTTCCATGGTGACATCAACACGAACAGCAATAACATTTTCGCCACCATAATTTAAATAAGGGCTAAGGTCGTAGTTAATATCATAATATCCACTGGATTCATTTCCTAAATAAAACCCGTTTATCCACACTCTTGAGTCGCGATGAATTCCATCGAACTGAATGCTAATGCGTTTTCCTAAATCTGATTTAGGTAGGGAAAAGGTTTTACGGTACCAACCCACACTTGTTTCTGGGTAATTTCTACCAATGGTTTTGTAGCCATGGCTATGGCTTGCATCACCAGCAAAACCTTGTTCTACAGCCCAATCATGAGGTAAATCAAGATTACGCCAAGCACCATCGTTAAAATTAGGTGCAGCTGGGCCATCGCCATTACCTGCTTTGGTAATGTATGAAAAGTACCCAGTACCGTGATTATAATCTTTTTCTACATCGTATGGATGTCCATAGGCAAACTGCCAGTTTTTATCCATTAATAGATGCTCGCGAACTGGAGTGGTAGGTAATTCTTGAGCTATTGAATTAAAGAAAAATCCAGTTAATATTGCAGTTATCCCTATTATTAGTCTCATTTTTTAGTTGTTTTAGTTTGTCGCTTTATTTATTCACCCTCCGCCCTTCGGGCATTCCGAAAGTATTCGGAACTGGCTATCCCTTAGGGAGGATTTGATATAGGCTATGATTGAATGTTATTCTAAGCTTTAAATTTTTAATATTTCTCTGTGTACCTTTGTGCCTTCTTTGTGAAACTCTGTGTTATAATTTTAAAAAGCTATATCACAGAGTCTCTCAGAGTTGTTTTTATAAGGCAACAAAACGAATAGCCTGACCACCGCCTTTCGCTAATTGAATAGTTAAATCCATGGTGCTGTCCACTTCTTTTTCAAGAATCTTGTAGGCTTCCGGATTTTTATCGAATTCAGCATCAGCAGCATCCGCATAAATTTCAGCACGATACTTTTTTCCAGGCTCTAAAAAGTCAAGATTTACCATTAATTGAAGCTCGTTTTCATCGGTAATACTTCCTAAATACCAGTCGTTCGAATCAATATCTTTACGAACAACCGTATAATAATCACCAATTTTGGCATTCAACACTTTCGTTGTTTCCCAGTTAACCGGAACGTCTTGCATGAATTTAAATGCTGGGTGTCCATCGTAATTTTCAGGCAAATCGGCCAACATTTGTAGAGGAGAATAAAAAGTTAAGTATAAAGCCAATTGCTTTGCCAAAGTAGTATGTACTCTTGTTGGTTTTATGCTGAAAATTCCGGGAGTAAAATCCATCGATCCGCCTAACATACGGGTGAAAGGTAAAATTACCGTGTGCTCAGGTGGATTGCCTTCGCTCCATGCATTGTATTCTTGACCACGAGCTCCTTCAGCAGAAAACCAATGAGGATAAGTGCGGTGCTTACCTGTTTGTTTTATTGGTTCGTGAAAGTTTACTGTTAATTTATATTCGGCAGCTTTAGCTAATACAAAATCATAGTATTCAACGCCATACTGTCCATAGTGCCATTCCTTCATCATTAACCGTGATCCTACTTGACCAATTTTAATGGAATGCATGCCAGCATCTTTATACATTTGCATACCTGCATCAATTTGACCTAGATAGTTGTCAATGTTGGCACCTGTTTCGTGATAACCAATAATATTTACGTTATTTTCAGTAGCATAATCAGTTACCTTTTTAAAATCAAAGTCTGAAGTGCTTTCGGTAAAGCTAAAAACATGTAAAAGATTCTCGTACCATGCTGGAGTCCATCCAATGTTCCAACCTTCAATAAGTAAGTGGTCAATACCCAATTTTTTGGAATAGTCGATATGCTCAATGGAGTGTTTTGTGCTTGCTCCATGTTTTGGATCTTCCCAAAAAGTGTATTTGCCAATATGCATTCCCCACCAAATGCCAAGGTATTTTGTAGGTTTTACCCACGATAAATCTTCTAATTTATTGGGTTCATTCAAATTCAAAATTAGGTTCGATGTTATTAAACCAGCGGCATCGGGTGAAATTTGTATGGTGCGCCAAGGCGACTGCATGGGTGCTGCGGTTTTAACCTTGCTACCGTCGCTCCAAGGGGCCAAATCGCATTTTAGCTTGTTATTATCTAAAGCAGCAATGGTCATGGCAGCATATTTAGTTAATGCGGCTTCGTGAATGCTAATGTGCAACCCATCTTTAGCCTCCATTGTAAATGGTGTATGAACTGTATCAAGCGAACTTAGGGGCGATTTTTTAAAAAGATATTCATAACGATTATCTTTGTATGCTGGAATCCACCATCCTTCATGATTATCGGTCATGTTAAACTCTGTAAGCTCGTCCATAATTACAAACTCCTTTAAGTTAGCTTGTTTCGGAACCATATAGCGAAACCCAATACCATCGTTAAAAACTCTGAATTCAAGTCTTATTTCTCTTTTCTTACCAGTTTCTTCAATTAAATTAACAGCATACTGATCATAGTTATTTTCAACTATTTTTTGTGCTCCCCATGGCTGCTCCCAAGTATCATCTACTGCGGTATACACTTCATTTGCTATTTTTAAATTGGCCGATAAGGTATCGTTATTGCTTAAAACCAAACCCAAAGCTGATGGTTTTATCACCTCTTGTCCTTTATAGCTTGCTGAATAGTAAGGTTTGCCATTTTTTAGCCATACGTTTACTGATATGTTTTTGTCAGGAGAAAGAACTTTTGCTGACGACTCACTTTTTGGCGATGAGCATGCACCCATTCCTAAAACCATGATTAACATTAAGGCGATACGATTCATATTCAATAATTTAATTTGTTTTTTTTATAGTATTTAATATTTCAGTTCCATATTGTGGCTCTTATTCCCCACAGTTTGTTGGGATGTTGTTCATTATGGTAGGTTTTTGTTTTTATTTGAGAAATGAAGCGAGAGTTTTACCTCTCACGTTCATTTTCTCAAACTACTTAAACCTATTTATGAAAACCTATTGTAAATTTATTTCTATCGATGTTTCTATTAAACCTTCCGCTTTAGCCTTTAACAGAGCTGTACCCGATTTTTTGCCTGCTTGTAATATAACCAAACACTTTCCATTATAGGCCTTTCTATAATTTGCTTTAAAAGATTCCATACTTGTTTGAAGTCCATTATCAACTCCTGCTATGCGTGCTAATTCTGATACTTCAAAAGTTACTAGATTGTCAGCATTTGGCACCATGTTTCCATCCTTGTCTAAAATGGTAACCGTTACAAACGAAAGATCAGCATTGTCTGCTTTTATTGCACTTCTATCGGCTTCCAACAGAATTTTTGCAGCTTTACCGGCTGTGTTTATAACAACTTCTTTGGTATCGCCATTTGCTTTTTTACCCACCGCTTTAAGTGTTCCGGCTTCAAAATTCACATTCCATTGAATTCGTAAATCGTCACCCTTCTTTGATTTTATACCTTGTGATTTATCATTGATAAATAGTTCAACTTCGTCAAAATTTGTATATGCCCAAATATCTATATTCTGCCCTTCTTCCCAGTTCCAGTGTGGAAAAATATGTAACACCGGTTCGTCAGTCCATTCGCTTTGATACATATAGTAGGCATCCTTTGGAAAGCCGGCTAAATCAATAATTCCGAAATATGAACTGCGCGATGGCCATTGGTAGGGGGTAGGTTCTCCTAAATAGTCAAAACCTGTCCAAATGTACATGCCCGATAAATAATCGTGCTTTTTAATTAGCTTCCAAGTGTCGGAATGAGTTGACCCCCATGGGGCGCGGCAATTGTCGTATGACGAACATGTATTGTCGGGGTTCCCATCATTAAAAGGAATGTCCCATCGTACAGGCCAAATGTTAATACTGTCACTTGGCATGTTATAAACTCCACGAGAGTTTAATGATGATCCGGTTTCGGTACCAATAAATACTTGTCCGGGGAATTTCTCTTGAAAAAGTTCAAATGTTTCATGGTGGTAGTTAAAACCAATTAAATCGAGTGCTCCCGATTTAATAATATTGTTATGGGGTTCGGGGTCGTTACAGCCTGAAGTTACGGGCATGTTGGGTGCGTATTGCTTTACAATAGAAGCCAATTCTTTTGCTATAGCAACTCCAGAAGTGTCCCATTGCTCCAATATTTCATTGCCAATACTCCATGAGAATACTGAGGCATGGTTGCGGTCGCGCAATAAATGATCAGTTAAATCTTTAACATGCCATTCGTCCCAATATTTGGCATAATCGTTCTCCACCTTTTTCATGGCCCACACATCGAAGGTCTCGTTTTGCACTATAAAGCCCATACGGTCGCAAAGGTTTAGCAACTCTGGGCTTGGTGGATTGTGAGAGGTGCGAATTCCGTTGCAACCCATCTTTTTCAATATTTCAATTTGGCGTTCCTTGCCGCGCATGCTTATGGCTGAACCTAATGCTCCCAAATCGTGATGATTGCACACCCCTTTTATTTTTACCTGCATGCCGTTTAATAAAAAACCCTTTTCGCTATTAAATTCAAAATATCGAATGCCAAAGGTGGTTTCATAAACATCAATGGTTTTATTATTCAGTTTTATGTAATTTACTGCTTTGTACAGATAGGGGTTATCGGTACTCCATAGTATGGGGTTTTTAATCGATAGTTTTTGCTTAACAGAGCCAAGCGTATTTTCGTTAATATCAATATTTGAAATCACCTTAGTAACTTCATTTCCATTGTTATCAATAATTTTTGTTATTACTTTTAGACTTTCAGTTTTAGCGGAAGTATTTTTTATTTCAATTGAAATATTAACCTCGGCTCTTTCATTATTTACTGTGGGTGTAGTAATATGAGTACCCCAAAGGTTTACATGTATGGGATTGGTTTTTAGTAACCAAACATTTCTGTAAATTCCAGAACCGGAATACCAACGTGAATTTGGTTGGTCGGAATTGTCAACGCGAACAGCAATGGTATTTTCTTTGTTGCCATAACTTAAATAGGGAGTTAAATCGTACTGAAATGAGATATATCCATTGGGTCGTTTACCAAGAAGTTGGCCATTGATATAAACTTCGCTATTTTGGTAAACACCATCGAAGGTTATGTATATTTTTTTTGCAGTGTCGGAAATTGGCAATGTAAATTGTTTGCGGTACCAACCAACTCCTCCGGGCAGTGCTCCGCCGCCTGTTCCTGCTGGCGCATGTTCACTAAATTTTCCTTCAATGCTCCAATCGTGAGGTAGGTTTAAGTTTCTCCATTGCTCATCATTAAAATTGGTTAAATTGTAGGCCGATGAATCGTGTAATATAAACTTCCAGTTTTCATTAAAACTCAAATTTTCCCTTGGAGTGATAGCCTTTTTGTTGCACGAAACAAAAAGAATAGCCATTGCCACAAGCCATAAAATATTGGTTACACGATAACTTTTCATTTTTCATTTTTTTTTAGGGTGAATACTGTCAATCATAGTTTGAATTACTTCTTGAATTTAAGAAAAATATTTTTAATAAGAGGCTCTTTTTATGGAGCCTCTTATGTTTAGTTTATGTTTTAATAATAGCTTTGTTTTAGTTGTTTTATGCTTCAACATAAAAACAATTATTTGGCTGTTATTAGGATAATAATAACTATTTATTACCAACCTGGGTTTTGTTTTAGTACTCCGTTAGAAAGTGTAATTTCATCGTTTGGTATTTGGAACAAACCCCGGCAATTAACTAAATTAGAACCGTCAATAATTTTTTGCGCATCAACACCTCCTGTTTTAACAATACCATTAAAACTGACTTTTTGAGCTGCATATGCTAGCGTATGATCGTATCTGAGAATATCCCAATAGCGTATACCTTCAAAAGCAAGTTCTAAACGACGTTCTTCAAAAATTACATCTTTATCTACGGAAGTTAATAATTCAGCATTTGATCGATTGCGAACTTGGTTTACGTAATCTAAAGCATTGCTGCTTCCTAATTCAGCTGCCATTAAAAGAACATCAGCATAACGTATAGCGAAGTAATCCTGATAGTTACCAATCATGAAATCTTCCCCACCAACTAAACTCGCATTAGGGGTTCCGTTTTCGTCACAAGTGGGAGTGTATTTTTTGGTATAATAGCCGGTATATTCTTTTACACCTGCTTCATTAAACTCAATTCCTTCTTCTTCAATTGCCATAATTGATGCTTCACGACGGTCATCATTAGCATCCCAGTTATTGTAAACATCCGATAATACAGTGCTGCATCCCCAGCCTTGGGCGTAACCATTTGGTGCCCATGTTGTAACTCTTAGACCGTTCATGATCATCCAATGGTTTCCATCTGTATTTTCAGGGTCGTAACTACTTGTATAAGTATATTTAATAGCGAACACAATTTCTTTATTTGTTTCTCCTGCATATGTGTTATCGGCAAGAGTTCCCCCATTTTTTACAGCTTGATAATTAGCAGAAGCAGGCCATAAATCGTAATAATTATCTACCAAACCATAACTACTATTAGTAATTACATCTTCAACATACTCTAAAGCATCTGTTTTTGAAACCAATCCTAAAAGATCACTTTTACCGTAATAACCTGTATAATATAAATAAACCCGAGCCATTAATGACGCTGCAGCCCATTTGTTTGCATGACCATAGTTTGTTGATGCAATTTGATTGTATTTCAATGTGTTACCATTTTTTATTGCGAACAATAAATCTTCTGTAATTAATTTGTAGGTTTCGTCAGGTTCGCTTTGTGGAATATTTCCCGTTGAAGGTTCTGTTAATAAAGGTACACGTTCAAACATACGAACGAGATCGAAATAGGTATAAGCTCTTATAAAACGGGCTTCTGCTTCAAGTTCTGTTGCCAATTCAGGAGTGTTTCCCCAGTCAACTTGTCCCATTCTTGAAAGAACCATATTGCAACGGTAAATTGTTTTGTACATATTTTGCCATCCCCCTTGATACATATTCATATATGATGGAGCAACATTTATATCAAATTCATCGAGCATTCTGTAATCATCATTATCAGTTGCACCTGTTCCACCAAAACATAAGTCAGATAGCACCATTGAAGCAACAGGTAAGGCAGTGCCCCCATTATAATTTAATTGAAGACCATCGTAACAACCAGTTAAAGCTTCAGCGATTTCTTGTGGAGTGGTATAATATGTGGCATCCGTTTTTTTTGTTATTGGCTTAGTGTCTAAGAAGTCTTTGCTGCAAGAACTTGTGAAGAAGACAACACCCGCTATTATTAATATATTTTTCAAATTCATTTTTCTAAGTTTTAAAATTTAACACTTACACCAGCTAGGATAGTTCTCGGACGAGGATAATAGCCTAAATCAATACCTGATGAGAATTTATCAGAGTCACCGTTATCAAAGCCATAACCAATTTCAGGATCCATACCATCATATTTTGTGAATGTATAAAGGTTTTGACCTGATACATAAAAGCGGAGTTGGCTTATATTTTTAATGGTAAACATTTTTGCAAAATCAAACCCTAATGTTAGGTTGCTTATTCTGTAATAATTACCGCTTTGCATGTAGAACTCGGTAAATTGACTGTAATTTACATTACTATTTGTTACTCTGGGAACTGTGTTTGAAGTACCTTCGCCTGTCCAACGATCTAGCACTGCGGTAGTATAGTTGCTGTATTTATCGCCACTACGGTAAGTTTGTACAATTTGGTTACCCATAACGCCATTGGTTATCAGCATGAAATCGAACGCTTTGTACGAGCAATTAAAACTTAATCCGTAAATAAAATCTGGGTTCGGATCACCTAATTCAACTTTGTCTAAATCATCAAGTACACCATCACCATTTTTATCAACGAGTTTTACGTCACCCGGTTCTGCTCTTGATTGAATCATATTGCCATCGGCATCCACATAGCTTGTAATATCATTTTCATTTTGAAACAGCCCATCAGTTTCATATCCCCAGAAATAGCCAATTGGGTGCCCCGATTCGGCACGGTAAAATTCAGGACCATTCACATAAAGCATGTTGCTGGCACCGTGAACTATTCCATCTTCGGTAGGTATTTCGGTAACATTGTTTTTGTTAAATGCACCATTGGCGTTAATGGAATAAGAAAAATCACCAGCTCTTTCGGTAAATGTTAAGGCCAATTCAAGTCCTTTGTTAGTAACATTGCCACCATTGGTATAAGGTTCGTCAGCGCCAGCAGTAGATAATACAGGCGCCGTAATTAACCAATCTTTTGTTGTTTTATTATAGTAATCGAAATTAACTGAAAGGCGGCTGCTTAAAAGTCGCGCATCAAAACCAATATTTAGCTGTTCTGAAGTTTCCCATTTTAAATTTTTATTAGGAAGTCTGTTAGGAAATGATCCATTTGTATTTACTCCTTCTGTATCACCAAAATTATAAACAGCTTGGGTAAATTGTATTGGTGCAAGGTATTGGAATGATTTTATGTTTTGATTCCCATTTTGTCCCCAGCTGGTTCTAAGTTTAAAGAAATTTAAAACGGCACTTGTTGGAGTCATAAACGGTTCGTTAGACATTACCCAACCTGCTGATACGGATGGAAAATATCCCCAACGATTGCCTTTAGCGAATTTCGACGATCCATCAGCTCTGAAGGTAGCGTTGAATAAATAGGTTTCATTATATCCATATTGAACACGACCGAAATATGAAAGTAGTCTGTCTTCATCGTGAGGTTTGCCTTGTAATTTTAGGTTTGCCCACTCTTGGTTGGTTGTATTATCTAAATAAGCATGGTCAAGATCGTAGAATGCAACGTTAGAATTTTCACCGAAAATTTCCGATCCTGCGTATTGTTGACTTGACATACCTGCCATTCCATCAATTTTATGACTGGCTATATTTGTAGAATAGGTTAATAAATTATCAAAAGTTAAACCTAAGCCTTTTTCCATTCTTTGATTTGCTTTTGATCTAATATTAACAGCTTGAGATGATAATTCATATATGGGTTTATAGCTTCTGCTTTCTTTACTATAAAAATCAACCCCTAGTGAAGTTCTAAACTTAAGATTTGGTATTAGTTTAATTTCGGCATATACATTACCAATTGCTTTTTGTGTATTGTTTGCATTTTGGTTGTTGTAAACCATGCTAGCATAAGGGTTCACTTCATTTGGATGCCAATAAACCTCTCCATTCTGATCAACAATGTCAGGATCAGCAGAACTCATAAACTCTCCATCGTTATTATACATTGGTAATATAGGGCTGGTGTTGAATGCACCCCGAAGCGAATTGCCATATTGATCTCCAACCAGAATACCATTATCATTTATGTAGGTTAAGGTTAAGTTTTGACCTACTTTAATGCGTTCGTCATACAACTTGTGTTCTGAATTAAAGCGGCCGCCGTAGCGTTCGTAGTTTGAAAGATCAGCACCTCCTACAATACCTTCTTGTCCGGTATATGAAAGCGACATGGAGTAAGTAGATTGTTCGCTTCCGCCTGTAAGACCAACAACCATGTTTTTGTTTAGTGCATTTTTCACAAACATTTTATCTAACCAATCAGTATTTGCAGTACCTTTATTGGTGTAAGCTGGAAGGTTGTCAAGGTCAAAAGTTAATCTGTCTTCAGGTATTCCATTATTTAATTCTTGTTCATTTATAATCATGGTATACTGTTCGGCATTTAATAAATCTATTTTTTTAGCTAAATTTTGCACGCCATAATAGGCATCGAATGTAAGCTGAGATTTTCCTGCTGTCCCTTTTTTTGTGGTAATTAGTACAACACCATTGGCAGCTCTCGATCCATATATGGCTGCAGATGCAGCATCTTTTAGTACATCAATTGATTCAATGTCAGCACTGTTTAAGTAATCGATATCGGATGTTTGTATACCATCAACAATATAAAGTGGAGAAGCATCACCAATAGTACCCACACCGCGAATGGTAACTTTCATACTCTCACCAGGCTGACCTGATGTTGAGGTTATATTAACCCCTGCTATTTGGCCTTGCATTGCTTGAAGAGTGTTTGTAGAATTGCGTTTTTCAAGATCGTCACCTTTAATTTGAGCAGTAGCACCGGTAAGTAGCTTCTTTTTTTGAACACCATAACCAATTACCACAATCTCATCAAGATCTGCGATGTCTTCAATTAGTGAAACATTAAATATCGATTGGTTTCCAATTGGTAATTCCAATACTTGAAAACCAATGAAAGAAACTACCAATATGTCAGAGCTCGAAGCATTGATGTTAAATTTTCCATCAATATCGGTTACGGTACCTTCAGTTGTACCTTTAATAATAATGTTAACGCCAGGTAGTGGTTCTTTATCCAAACTGCTAACAACCGTACCGCTTATACTTTGTTCTTGGGCAAATCCGCTAAACGGAAATACCATTGCCATAATAAAAGTAAATATAAGTGCCCTTTGTAAGGAACTTATTTTGCTTTTAGAACTTCTGTTTTTAAATAGATGTAATCTTTTCACCATAATGTCTTTGTTTTAGTTGTATTGTATTTATTGTTGAGGTAAAAGTACAGCTAAACCGTTTTTTTATAGTGGAGAAATGTTTTTGTGTAGGGGGTTATTTGTAATTATTTGTAGTGCAAATGTTAACTGCAAGGGGTGGTAAATGTTAACTGTGTAGTTTTTTTACACAAAATGAAAGTTGTATGGTTATCTATGTTGTTTTTCAGTATTAGAAACATCGCTGCCTTGATTTGAAATAAATGTCACATATTGTTCATATAGTGTAATAAAATCAATTTCTAACTCACCCGATTCGGCTTCAATTATAAGAGGAATATTTTGCGCATTCAATGCTATTGTGTTAAAAAAACGCCACTGAAAAGCTTAAAAAAATATTCTTAAGTTTCATAGTATGTTTAAATTTATTATTGACTAATTTTTATTTGTTGTGATTTTGAATACAGTGTACTAATTAGTGCGTGCAAGAAAACTCGG
>JAQICC010000294.1 GCA_027858735.1 Salinivirgaceae bacterium | reverse complement strand
GCGTAAATTTGCAATTTGCTGTGCACCATCAATTGTCCAATGTTGTCCTGATAGTTTTAACCGTTTTTGCAATACGTCTCTATGGGCTGCTTCTATAGCTCCTGAGCCTATAAGCAACCTTTGGTCTATATATTTGCCATAATTGATGCGTTTTTTATTTGTTGTTAAATAATTTAGCTTAGAAAACAAAAAGCAGGAACTCTATGAGCCCTGCCTTCACTATATGTTCAAATATTAGCTACAAAACCTTCTCAGCCAATAGAATAATCTTATTTTTATTGACCTCAATTACACCTTTGTCAATTTCAAAGAATATTTCCTTATCATCCTCTTCTACAACCTTTACCTTACCTTTACCTAAAGTAGAAATTATAGGAGCGTGATTTTTTAATACTTCAAATGAACCATCGGCTCCTGGAACTTGAACTAATTTCACTTCTCCAGAATATATCTTTTCATCAGGTGTTACAATCTCTAGTATCATTTTAATCGATGTTAGATTTTTGATTCTACATTCTAGACTCTAGACTCAAAATAAAAGTCTAATTTCTAAAATCTAAGGTCTAGTCTTTCTACTGCTGTGCTTCAGCAATTAGTTTTTCCCCTTTAGCCATAGCTTGTTCAATAGTTCCAACAAGGTTAAAAGCTGCTTCAGGATATTTGTCCACTTCGCCATCCAGAATCATGTTGAAACCTTTAATGGTATCTTCAATACCAACAAATTCACCTTTCAAACCTGTAAAAGCCTCAGCTACATGAAAAGGTTGAGATAAAAATCGTTGAACACGACGTGCACGATGCACTACCAATTTATCTTCTTCAGAAAGTTCATCCATACCTAAAATAGATATAATATCCTGAAGTTCAGTATAGCGCTGCAATGTATAAATAACTCGCTGGGCAGTATCATAATGAGCTTTACCAACAACTTCTTCCGATAAAATTCTTGATGTAGAATCCAGTGGATCAACAGCAGGATAAATTCCAAGTTCCGCAATTTTACGGCTTAATACTGTTGTTGCATCTAAGTGAGCAAAAGTTGTAGCGGGTGCAGGGTCAGTTAAATCATCAGCAGGCACATATACTGCCTGAACCGATGTAATTGAACCATGTTTTGTCGATGTTATGCGCTCTTGCATATTACCCATCTCAGTAGCTAATGTAGGCTGATATCCTACTGCTGAAGGCATACGCCCTAAAAGAGCCGACACCTCAGAACCCGCCTGAGTAAAACGGAAAATATTATCGATAAAAAAAAGAATATCTTTTCCTCCACCTTTGCCATCACCATCACGATAACTTTCTGCAACTGAAAGACCAGATAAGGCAACACGCGCACGTGCACCAGGCGGTTCGTTCATCTGACCAAAAACCATTGATAGTTTTGAATTTTGTAAAGCATTTTTATCAACTTTACTTAAATCCCAACCTCCTTCTTCCATGTTTTTCCTGAACTCTTCACCATAATCAACAATACCCGCTTCAATCATTTCGCGAAGCAAATCGTTTCCTTCACGGGTACGTTCACCAACGCCGGCAAATACAGATATGCCAGAGTATCCAACTGCAATGTTATTAATAAGTTCTTGAATTAACACCGTTTTACCCACGCCAGCTCCACCAAAAAGACCAATTTTACCCCCTTTTGCATAAGGTTCAATTAGGTCAACTACTTTAATACCTGTAAAAAGTACTTCTGTTTCGGTTGAAAGCTGATCGTAAGCTGGTGGTTCCTGATGAATTGGATATCCGCCCTCTTTTGATAGAGACCCAATACCATCAATTGCATCACCGGTCACATTCATCAAACGGCCTTTAATGTGATCGCCAACAGGCATTGTAATTGGCACACCTGTACCAACAACTTCTACACCGCGGCTTAAACCATCAGTAGATTCCATTGAAATTGCACGAACAGTACTTTCTCCAATGTGTTGCTCTACCTCACATACAAAAACAGAACCATCTTCACGGGTAATTTCAAGTGCATCCAGAATGTTGGGAAGTTCACTTCCTTCCTGCTCAAAACTAACATCCACTACGGGACCGATAATCTGGATAATTTTTCCAATATTCTTAGCCATTATGCCTGAAATTTTATGTTATTTCTTAATGTTTACTTATCTATTTTGCTCTATCAAGCAAATATTTCCCTAATTCCATTAATTCTTTTTTCTTCAATTCAGGAACTTCAATTCTATTCAAACAATCAAAAGCTTTTTTACTATATTCCAAGGCCTTTTCTAGTGTTAAATCTCCGATCCCTAATATATTATATATTTCTTTAACCGCCGCAATTTTATCTTCTTCTATAAAATTAGTTTTATTAATCCAATCATCCAATTCATCTTCATGCCTACCCTCTGCTCTTTCTAGAGCATTAATTAGAAGATATGTTTTTTTATTTTCTACAATATCACCCCCTGTTTTCTTTCCAAAAACTTCAGGATCGCTATATACATCCAACCAATCATCTTTCAATTGAAAAGCCAAACCGAGGTTTATACCAAAATCGTATAACAAACTCGCATTTTCAATTGTTGCCCCACCAATCAATGCTCCAGCTTTTAAACAGGCAGCCAATAGAACGGAGGTCTTTAATCGTATCATTTCAAGATACTCATCCTCAGAAACATGACTTCGCTCTTCAAACTGCATGTCAAACATTTGCCCTTCACAAACCCCTAAGGCTGTATCGTTGAAAACTTCGATCACTTCGCTTAGGCATTGCTTAGGGGCCTTACTAATCAGTTTAAAAGCTTCCACCATCATGGCATCACCTGATAAAATGGCCGTGTTAACACTCCATTTTTCGTGTACAGTAGGTACTCCACGGCGCACAGGGGCATTATCCATAATATCATCGTGCAATAAAGTGAAGTTATGAAAAACCTCAAAACCCAAAGCAGGTAAAATTGCATCATCAATCTTTTCAGAGAACATTTGGCAAGCCAACAATGTCAGCATCGGACGAATCCTTTTGCCATCGGAATTCAAAGTATAAGAGATCGGATCGTACAATTCAGCCGGTGGGTTTTTAAATTCCAAGAGCTGAATTTTAGCTTCTACTATTTCTCTTAACTTTTCTCTTCCTTGCATCCTTTAAAATCTTTCAGCTCAAATAAGCCTTCTTCCAATATCTTTTTTATTCCTTCTTCAACTACAATTAATTCGCGTCCTAATAATATTTTCATGTCTGAATTATCAGGCTGACGTCGCTTCATATCACCATCTTTTAATGGATCAACATGTACTATTTTCGATTTTGAACCTGTAACACGAATAATAATTTCTGCCAATTCCAAAATCGTAATTTCACGATTACCGCCAATATTAATCACATCATTTAAAAACTGATTTTCATAAAATGCTTTTAAACAAGCATCAACATTATCATCAACATAGCAGAATGTACGTGTTTGTGCACCATCACCATATATTGTAATATCCTGATTGTTCAAAGCGGCTAATAAAAATTTGCTTATAACAAAGTCTTTACTCTGTTTGGGGCCGTATGTATTAAAAAACCTGAAAATAGTGAAATCTAAATCAAACTCTTGTTTGTATGAACGCATAAATGCCTCACCTACATTTTTTACAATCGCATAGGGCAAGCGACTGTTAAGTGGTGTGGTATAAACATTTTGCGGAATCTCAACAGGGTCACCATAAATTTCTGACGATGAAGAGAAAAATATCCTTTTAACGGAGGTGTTTTTCGAAAGAGAAAGTACATGTTTTATACCGTCAATATCTTTCAACACTTTAACAGGATTTTCTTGAGTACGAATAACACCAACCAAAGCAGCAAAGTGGAATACATAGTCAAACTGATTCGATGTCATAATTGGAGCCATCTCCTTATAATCGTTAACATCAGCCTTAATAAAGCGCCAGTTAGTTATTGGTAATTTAGGTAATTTACCCAAATCACCGGTACTTAAATCGTCAACAATAACCACATAGTTTTTTGTATCAGCAATTAGCTTTTCAGCCAACCGGCTACCGACAAAACCTGCTCCTCCTGTTACTAATATTTTTGGCAAAATATTTAATTTTTAGTGTAATTCTATTTATACTTTTTTTCTAATTCAAACTTTAGTTTCTTTTTGAAACAAGCCATCAATTTTCAGCTCTCTGCCTACAAATGCCTACTGTAGGCTATAACGCCACCGGCGTTATCCCTTCAACGCCTCAGCCCCACTCACAATCTCTAATATTTCGTTTGTAATTGATGCTTGTCGTGCTTTATTGTATTGTAATTTCAAGCTACTTAATAACTCAGTGGCATTATCAGTTGCCTGATGCATTGCCGTCATACGTGCTCCATGTTCTGCTGCATGCGAATCAAGTAATGCCTTATAAAATTGTATTTTCAACGATCGTGGTATTAAATCCTGAACAATTTCTGTTTTTGAAGGCTCAAACAAATAATCTACACTCGTTTTTTTAGTTTCAGTTTCTTTTTCGACAATAGGCAAAAGTTGTTCAACTTGCAATATTTGAGTTGCTGCATTTTTAAACTCGTTATATACCAGAACAACTTTGTCGTATTTTGCATTTGCAAAGTCTTTCATTATGTGCTCAACAACAGGACCAACATGTTCAAAATCGAGATTGCTATACAATTTATTTTTTTCTGTAATCTGATATCCATGTCTACGAAAAAAATCATACGTATTCTTCCCAATTGCTAAAATATCAAGATTATCAGAATTTACTTGCTGAGCAAAATCATTCTCTAATAATAGTAAGACTTGCTTGTTGACATTTGCATTAAAACCACCACACAATCCACGATTTGAATTTATGGTTATCAATAAAATATTTTTTGAACCTCTGTCAATTGAATAAGGATTATCTTCTTGAGATTCTAAGCTTTCACTTAAATTCCCAAGAATTTCATGCAATTTGTCGGCGTAAGGCCGTATTCTAATAATAGCCTCCTGCGCCCGACGCAATTTGGCTGCCGAAACCATTTTCATAGCACTGGTAACCTGTCGGGTTGTTTTTACCGAACTCATTCGGCTGCGTATTTCCTTTAAGTTGGCCATCTTTTTTGGTTTTTAGTCCTCAGTAATTAGTCCCAAGTCATCAGCCTTAATTCAAAAAAAAGACTGGCGGCTGCTTACTGCCTACTTTTATTATTGATATTTTGCCGAAAGTTCTTTAACTAAGTCTTTCATTGTGTTTTCTGCTTCTTCGGTTAAATTCCCCGCCTTTAATACATCCAACACGTCTCTATGCTTCATTTGCATTCTATCAAGATACTCAGCTTCGAATTCTTTAATTTTTTCAACAGGAATAGCACCTAATAAACCCTTAACACCAGTATAAATAATAGCAATTTGCTTTTCAATAGGCATGGGTTGATATTGTCCTTGTTTTAAAATTTCAACATTTTTTCTACCTCTATCTAAAACAGACATTGTCGCCGCATCCAAATCGGAACCAAATTTCGAAAATGCTTCTAATTCACGAAATTGCGCTTGGTCAATTTTCAATGTACCCGCAATTTTTTTCATGCTTTTAATCTGAGCATTACCTCCAACACGCGATACCGAAATACCAACATTAATAGCAGGACGAACTCCAGAATTAAATAAATGCGATTCTAAAAATATTTGACCATCGGTAATTGAAATTACATTAGTAGGTATATATGCTGAAACATCACCTGCCTGAGTTTCAATAATTGGAAGGGCTGTTAACGACCCACCACCTTTAACTAAAGGTTCCCCATTTTCATCTTTAGCATTTGTTAAAACAGGAGGCAAATCATTCATTTGACGAGTAACCTCATCAGAATCAATAATTTTTGCAGCGCGTTCTAATAAACGACTGTGAAGGTAAAATACATCCCCTGGGTAAGCCTCACGGCCCGGAGGACGACGTAGTAATAAAGAAACTTCACGATATGAGACCGCTTGTTTCGATAAATCATCGTAAATAACCAACGCAGGACGGCCAGTATCGCGGAAAAATTCGCCAATGGCTGCTCCAGCAAAAGGAGCATTAAACTGCATTGCTGCAGGATCGGAAGCGGTAGCCATTACAATAGTTGTATATACCATAGCTCCATGCTTTTCAAGTGTTTTGGCCACATTGGCAATGGTAGAACTTTTTTGTCCAATGGCTACATAAATGCAATAAACAGGCTTTTCGGCTTCGTAAAATTCTCTTTGGTTTATAATGGCATCAATGGCAATAGCAGTTTTACCTGTTTGGCGGTCACCAATAATAAGCTCACGCTGACCACGTCCAATGGGAATCATTGCATCAACAGGTTTTAGCCCGGTTTGCAAAGGTTCGGTAACAGGCTGACGATAAATAACACCCGGGGCTTTTCGCTCCAAAGGCATTTCGTACAATTTGCCTTCAATGGGTCCTTTACCATCAATGGGTTCACCAATAGTATTGATAACGCGGCCTAAAAGACCTTCACCGACATTGATAGAAGCAATACGTTTGGTTCTCTTCACCGTATCTCCTTCGCTAATACCCTCAGTTGCTCCAAGAATTACTGCTCCAATATTATCTTCTTCAAGATTTAATACAATTCCCTTAACGCCATTTTCAAATTCAATCAATTCGTTTGATTGTGCTTGTGACATTCCAAAAATACGTGCAATACCATCACCAACGGTTAAAACGGTACCTACTTCTTCCAGTTCACTTTCTGATTTAAATCCTTCAAGCTGTTGCTTTAAGATCGAGGAAACTTCTGAAGGTTTAATGTCTGCCATATCTTATTTTTTTAGTCTTCAGTCCACAGTTTTCAGTTCTTAGTCTTCAGTCAATTCTAACTTTAACTCTGATATTTCTGCTTCTTATGGATAAAATTATTTAATTCAATTTTTTATTTTAATTACTGCCGACTGATTACTGTCGACTGCTTGCTCTATATTGTTCTATCTAAAAATTCACGTTTTAATTTACTCAACTTGGTTGATACACTGGCATCAATCTGCTCATCGCCAACACGAAGAATAAACCCACCAATTAATTCTGTATTTTCATCAGTAGTTAATTCCACATCGGTTTTAAAAACTTCAGAAATAACTTTACTTATTTGTTTTTGCAAGTCACTATCGATAAGTGAAGCAGTAGTAACTTTTGCCGCTTTTACTCCTTTATAAGTTCTGTATTGCTCCATAAAATCGAGGCAAATCATAGGAATATGAACCTCTCGTTTATTTTCAGCAATCATTAACAGAAAACTCAATGATAGTTCTTGTATTTTTCCTTTGAAAATATCTGAAAAAAGCGCCTTCTTTTTTGAAGTTTTAACAACAGGGCTTTCTAATAAAAGTTGAACGTCAGTCTGTCCACACGTAGCTGCTATTACTTCAATATCTTTTTTTACTTTATCCAGTTGGTTTTTATCTTGAGCCAACTCAAAAAAGGCTTTTACATATCGAACTGCTATTTTGCTTTGGTTCATCTTGATTAGTTGATGTTTGTTTTATTAAGCAAATCCTCAATCAGCGCTTTTTGATTGTCTTTATCGCTCAATTCCTTTGCTAAGATTTTTTCAGCAATTTCAACAGATAGCTTTGCTACCTGATCTTTAATTTCGTTAATAGCCGCTCTTTTTTCATTTTCAATAGCTGCTTTTGCTGATGCAATTATAGCATCAGACTCAGCTTTAGCCTGATTTTTTGCTTCGGCAATAGTTTGATCTTTCAGGTCACGAGCTTCCTTAATAATTTTATCACGCTCAATGCGTGCTTCTTTCAAAATCACCTCGTTATCAGCCTGTAATTTAGCCATCTCCTCTTTTGCCTTTTCAGCAGAGCTTAAAGCCTCTCTTATGCTATCTGTTCTCTCTTTAACTGCATTTAAAATAGGCTTCCAGGCAAATTTACCAAGCAATACCAGTAAAATAAGAAAGATTAATACAGTCCAAAATACCAATCCAATGGCAGGCGTAACTAAATCCATATTTAAAGTTTTAAGTGTCTTTATCTAAAACAATGTTTGGGCTTTATTCAAAATAATTATTTACCCAAACAATTCAATTAATAAAATTTCCTGTAACCAACCGTTACAGGAAATTTATTTTTTTACTTTGCTACAAGTAATGATACTACTACAGCAAAAAGTGCTACACCTTCAACAAGTGCAGCAGCAATAATCATAGCAGTTTGAATCTGTGAATAAGCCTCTGGCTGACGAGCAATAGCGTTCATTGCAGACTCACCTATTTTACCAATACCTAATCCGGCACCAATAACAGCTAATCCAGCTCCGATTGCAGCAATTGAAATTCCAGTCATAATTTTAATTATTAAATTATTATTAATGATGTTCTTGTACCGCCAAGCCAATAAACAAGGCAGACAACAAGGTAAAAATATATGCTTGTAATAGTGCTACCAATAATTCTAGCACATCCATAAATAAAACAAAAAATATTGCTGCGGGTGAAATCCACACCGTTTTAAAAATAAAAATTAACGATACTAAACTCAACACAATAATATGCCCCGCTGTTATGTTTGCGAACAAACGAATCATTAAAGCAAAAGGTTTTGCTAGAACACCTACTAACTCAACAAAAGGCATCAATGGAATTGGATATTTTAACCACCAGGGAACACCTGGGGTGTTAAATATGTGACTCCAATAGTTTCTATTTCCATTAACATTGGTAATTACCATTGTAAAAAATGCTAATGTAAAAGTAACAGCAATGTTACCTGTTAGGTTAGCCCCTCCAGGAAAAATAGGTATAAGCCCTAACATATTATTAAACCAAATAAAGAAAAATACAGTAAGCAAATAAGGTAAAAACCTTTTATACTTGTGCTCTCCTATGTTTGGTTTGGCAATATCTTCAACCACAAATAACACAATAGGCTCTAAAAATCCCTGAATTCCGCGTGGTATGCCCTTCCCTTTTTTGTACATTTTGGCCATTGGTATAAATATCAACAGCAATAAAACGGCACATATTAACAAGCTGGCAACATTTTTTGTAATTGAAAAGTCTAATGGCATTGCATTTGTTGGATGCTGATGTTCATCAAACTGCAATTCACCGTGTTCAGCCAAATATATTTTCTTATGATACAACGTGTACTCTTTATCGCCTTTTTTGACATTTGAATGTCCATGATGAAATTCCGATGACATAAAAATATCTAAATTTCCATCATGCAAAAGTATAACCGGAAGAGGAATGCTTACAGGTTTTAGTTCACCCGTTTCTTTATTGGTTAAATCGAACAAATGCCAATCATGTGCATCACTAATATGGTGCATAATAACTTCTGTTGGATCGAATTCTTTTTCCTGATTTGTAGTATGATTATCCGCAGGGTGTTCTTCACTTGCAATAAGCGCAAAAGCAAAAAACAATACTGAAAGAAATGCAAAAACTCTCTTCATTTGGCGTATTATGTGTTCAAGCTAATTAAAATATTGTGCTGCTGGATTGTTAACAACAACAGTGCAATTTAGATATATATATACAAAGGTTAAAAAATCATTTTAATTATTGTTATAAACTAGCTGTAAATATACTAGATTTTTGTCATTTTTTTAGCAATAAAAATTACTTCAAAAGTAAGTGTACTAAAATATACAACCATGAAATTTAAAACCATCGGAATTGATTGATCAGTTGACGGGAAAATATAAGGAAATAGGAAAATGATAGCCACACCCATTTTTACCATACTAAGTGCTGTAAAAAGAAGACCGGCATATTTGGCCCACTTCTTAAAAAGCCACCTAAGACCAATAAAATGGGTAATGTTTAATGCCGCAAGAAACACATAGATTTCAATAATATGCCTAAGAGTAAGACCTAAAAAATCGGGAACCCCGCGGTAAAATAACAGATGGACAGTACCCAAAGAAAGCATTAAAATACCAAGTTTAAAACTGTATGTTTTAAGATTTAGTTTCATTTTTTATTACATCGTTTATTACAAGATAGAGGGCAGCAAAAACTCCCAACAATGATAGAATTACAGTAAAAAGGGGAAATTCGGCTTGTCGTTTCTCATCAAGCTTTTGACCTGCAAACACCCCAAAAATAATAATGCCAAGCATTTCAAAGGCTAAGCCTGAATACCTGGCATATTTATTTAAATTTTTTTTGGGTGGCATCTGCTTTAAATTTTAATTTTTAGCCATTTGGCTAATTTAGCAAAATTACAGGAATGCCTATAGTCAATGAGTCGACTAATATTTATTTCTTTTTCTCGTCTATAATTGCTTTGAAAGTATTTGTTGCAGGCGCTTGAGTGTTTCCACTGCTCATAACACAATTTCCTGTGAAATTAGCTCCCGGCTCAATAGCTAAACGACGCGTTTTTATATCGCCATTAATTGCTGATGTTGATTTTAATGAAAGAAGTTCTGCAACTGAAATTTTTCCTTCAATTTTACCTTCAACTTCAGAGTTTTTGCAAGTGACTTCCCCTTTCACATTTCCCGATCCGCCAATTATAACTTTTCCTTGAACATTTAAATTACCTGTTAACCCTCCATCGATACGAATATCGCCTGAACAATTAACATCACCAATAATATTAGTGCCAGCACCAATTATATTAATTTGTTTTTGTTCTGTTTCAACTTGTTTTGCCATAGTTGTATTCTTTAAGTTTTTTCTTGCTCTAAGTTAATCAAGTAATATTTGGGAATTTAGCTAATTTAATGCAAATTAGAAAAGACTTCAACTATAATTTATCGCCGTCGTAACCCCATTTCAAATAGATAGTACCCCAAGTAAAACCAGCACCAAAAGCTGATAATATAATATTATCGCCTTTTTTAAGTTGTTTTTCCCACTCCCAAAGGCATAACGGAATTGTAGCACTTGTAGTATTGCCATAGCGCTCAATATTTATCATTACCTTCTCAGGATCAAGACCCATACGACGCGCAGTAGCATCGATAATTCGTAAGTTTGCCTGATGTGGAACCAACCAAGATAAATCTTCGGCTTTCAAGTTATTGCGTTCCATAATTTCAACCGACACATCGGCCATCTTAGAAACGGCATGCTTAAATACGGTTGGTCCATCTTGCCAAATAAAATGTTTTCCTTCATCTACCGTTTGGTGTGATGCTGGGAAACATGATCCTCCACCCTGCAGATACAAATGATTACGTCCCATACCATCGGAACGCGCAATATAATCTTGAATACCTATATTTTCAGTCGTTGGTTCTAACATTACAGCAGTTGCTGCATCGCCAAAAAGAGGGCATGTAGTACGATCGGTATAATCGACTATAGACGACATTTTTTCGGCACTTACTACAATTACCTTTTTATATTGCCCCGACTCAACAAATTTTTGAGCTGTAATTAAAGTATAAATAAAGCCTGAACAAGCAGCATTAATGTCAAAATGAAATCCTCCTTTTATTCCCACTTTATCAGCAATAATATTTGCTGTTGGAGGGAAAGGCATATCTGGAGTTACTGTAGAGCAAAGCAACAAATCAATTTCATCTGGAGAAGTGTTGGTTTTTTTAAGCAATTCTTCAACTGCTTTTGCTCCCATAACAGAAACACCTTGGTTTTCACCTTTTAATATTCTGCGTTCCTTGATACCAACCCGTGACATTATCCATTCATCAGAGGTATCAACCATTTGGCTTAACTCGTGATTATTGAGAACATATTCGGGTACATAGGCACCAACACCTGTAATTACTGCTTTTATATTCGACATTATTGATAAAGTTCGATTAATTTTTCAGAAACTTTGGCTTCAATTACATCCTTAGTTTTAAGAATCATTGTTTTAATAGCCTTTGGGCTTGATGCACCGTGCCCAATTATTACAGTTGAATTTACTCCCAAAATTGGAGTTCCACCATGAACTTCAGGATTAAACCTATGGAAAAAATCATCCTTAATTCCTCTTTGCATTAGAATTTTATAAATTCCCTCTGCTTCTTTCAATACCACATTTCCTGTAAATCCATCGCAAACAACCACATCGGCAGGATTTTCACCCAGCAAATCGTTAGCCTCAACATTACCAATGAAATTAAAATCTTTTGTGTCTTTCATTAGCTCATAGGTGCTTTTGACAATTAAATTGCCTTTTTGCTCTTCAGATCCAATGTTTAAAAGGGCTACCTTAGGATTTTCTATGCCAAAAACCTGCTTGGCATATACCGATCCAATAACGCCATATTGATAAAGTACGTCGGGGCGGCAATCAGGATTAATTCCTACATCTAGTAAAATTGCCGGCTTTCCTTTGTATTGAGGTAACTCAGCTGAAATACATGGGCGAATAACGCCGAGTATTGATTTAACAGTATACATTGCACCAACTAACATGGCTCCTGTATTACCAGCGCTTGCAAAACCATCTATCTGCTTTTTCTTAAGCAAATGGAACCCCACAGCTATACTTGATTTTGGTTTTGCTGCAAAAGCCTTGGCGGGATGGTCGCCCATTTCAATAAATTCATCGGTGTGTACGATTTCGAATTTATCGGGGCTAACATTCTGACTTTCAAGAATTGCCTTAATTTGTACTTCATCACCAATTAATACCAATGACACCTCATCGGACAATTCTTCTTGGGCTTGAATAGCTCCTAAAACAGAAGCTTTAGGGGCATAATCACCACCCATGATATCAATACCAATCTTCATATAAGATTTTTTGAGTAAGAACTCTTTGCAATTAAGCTACAACAGTTTTTTCAACTGCCAATTTACCACGGTAGTATCCACACTCAGGACATACATGGTGATATCTTACAGCTGTACCACAATTTGAACATTGTGCAACAGTTGGAGCAACAGCTTTGTAGTGAGTTCTTCTCTTATTTTTTCTTTGCTTCGAAATTCTGTGTTTAGGATGTGCCATTTTACAATCGCTTTAAAATTAGTTAATTAAATCTCTCAAATTGTCCCATCTGGGATCATCTATCTTGTCATCATCATTATTCGCAGTCATGCTATTCAACTTTGCCAGCATTTCAGCATTACAAAGCGAATTTTCATCTTCATCGTCATTATGAATCTTTTGAATGGGCAAACTTAGATTTATATATTCATAAATATATACATCTAGCTCTAAATAATCAACCTCTGGTCCAACCATCACCAATTCATCAGACACCTCTTCTGTTTCTTGCCCAAATTCAAAAAATATTTTTCCTTCACATTCAATAGGACAACTCATATCATCAAGACATCGATCGCAGGGTACAGTAACTGCACCTTTTATATCGAAAAGTGATTCAACTCCTGTTGATCGTTTTATAAGTTCAACTTCAACAGTTATTTCACCCTTCTTGATCTCACTCTCAGAAAAAGACTCAAAGAACTTTTCATCAATACTATAATTATATTGATGCTTGCCATTTATTAATCCTCTAAAAGGGATTTTATAATTCATTATGTCCCGTTTAAAATACGTGCAAAAGTATAATTTAATGCCAAATAAAAAAAATCAGCGCGCAAATTTATAGGTTTCTCTATTACGAACCAAATGAATTGCGATCTAATATGTAACTATTTAGTCTCACCAAGAAAACTTCAATAAATTACTCCTACTTGTTTTAATTTTTAAGGTGTTCAATAGCTGAAGTTAGTTTCTCTTACTTCCAAATCAAATATTTATAAAATTAAACTCCTAATTTTCAATACTACAAAGACCCCGTCAGAATGATTATGTCTGGCGGGCTCATTCCAGGAGTTATCTTATCAGAGACTCAGGTTTCTTGTACCCAAATTGAGCGATTCGCTATCGCAAATCTGCTCAATCGACTGAGGTCTTGTAAGGTTTTCATACTTTTCGTTTCCCCGAAATAATCGGGGCAGGCTACTCAAAATGTGAAAA
>JAQICC010000293.1 GCA_027858735.1 Salinivirgaceae bacterium | reverse complement strand
ACGAATAATCCCTGTCTCCGACAGCGACTAAGATTTAGTAAAAACTTTTGAAAAAAGTTTAACTGCATTTAAGTCTGGACTATCCTGACCTTTATGCATATTTTTCCAAATTTATGCATAGTTCAGGATAGATTTATTAGAAAATAAAAGAGATACAATTCAAGCTAAAGAAATGTTGGCTAAATTTCTTAATCAGAATCAGCATTCAACACCAGAAGAATATAAAGACTTGTCGGTAATATATAACCTTTTAGGCGATGGTGCAAAAGCCAACTATTATAGCAGTTTATTTAATGAAGTAAGTTCAGAATTTTATAAGTTAAAAATTCGAGAATAATTTTAGCAAAATATTTCTTACTCACTATAGTTATAATTACACTATACTATTGATCGAAAAATACCAATAAAAAGAAATTTTGCACAAACCTTTGTGCAAAAATTAACTATTTCTTTGTTAGTTATTTATATAAATACTATATTTGAGCAAAATATTAATATCTTAACTATTATGAAAATGCTTCTAACCTTCAAACTATCAATTATTCTAGTCGTAGTATTTTTAATTTCTTCGTGCGAAAATCAATCAAACAAGGGCAAAATATCAACATCAAATCCAATGATTGATTCAAATCTTGTTTACAAAGTTTATACTCCAAATACAACAGATATTGTAATATCAAGAAGTGAATATGCAAATAAGCTAGAAGGCTTTTGGTTAGGTCAATGTATTGCCAATTGGACGGGTTTAGTAACCGAAATGGACAAAATTGGAAATATAGGTGCTATTAAAACGGGTAATTTTTACACCCGTGATGATTGGGGAAAACGCGATCAGCCAAGCATTTGGGGACAAGGCATTCCAAGCGATTTACCGGAAAATATTGACTTTGTTTTTGTTGGCGAAGAAGGCGTTTGGGGAGCCGATGATGATACCGATGTGGAATATATGTATCAGCATTTGCTTTATTCGAACAAAACAAGCCTATTAACTGGCGAACAAATACGCGATGGTTGGTTAAAACATATGATACATGAGGAGGAAAACTTTTTATGGGTAGCCAATCAAAAAGCTCTTGAGTTAATGTTGGATGGACACGTTCCGCCAGCAACCAGCGATCCTGCAATATCAACAGATAGTGTGTACGACAATTATTATGAAATGATTGATGCACAATTAACTACCGAAATATTTGGTTTCTTCGCCCCTGCCCGTCCTGATATTGCTCTTGAGATGGCATTATTGCCTATTCAAACCACAGCTCGTGAAAATGCTCAATGGATTTCAGAGTTTTATGTAGTTATGTATTCCTTAGCATCCAAAGTTGATACCAGTTTAAGTAAAAAAGACCAAATCCATTGGATGGCAGATCAAGCTCGAATTCAAGTACCTAACGATTCATACACGGCTAAAATGTTCGATTTTATAAAATCTCAGCATGATCAAGGCAGAATGTGGGAAGAAACTCGGGATGATGTTTATGAGCGTTATCAGGTAAATCAAGAGGATGGTTACAATATGACTTCAAAAGATATTTACTGCAACGGTTGTTTTGTAGGTGGAATAAACTTTGCTGCAAGCATTGTAAGCTTGCTATACGGTGAAGGCGATATAATTGAAACTATTAAAATTGGAGCTCTTGCCGGATGGGATTCGGACAATCCTACTGCCACATGGGGAGGCTTACTAGGTTTTATGTATGGCAAAGATGCGATTGAAGAAGCTTTCGGTAGAACATTCTCTGACAAATTCAATATCCACCGAACACGTCAAAACTTTCCGAATAACGGATTGGATAATTTCAAAAACATGGCTACTATAGGCGTTTACATTGTTGATCGTGCAGTTCAAGAGCAAATGGGCGGTGGTATTGATTTGGAAAAGGATGTTTGGTATATACCAGTTAAAGAATAAAATATACCACAACAGCATAGCTGTCATTTCTTTCTTGTAGAAACACATGAACCCGTTCTTATATTGCATGTGTCGTACAGTTTTTGAGGGCTAATTTGTGAACTCCTTACTTTGTCAACAGTTCTTTTTAGCTATCCGATCGTTTTGTTTTCTGAGTTTCAACACGACCGATTTCATCTTTTATTTCCACAAAACCTCTAGTACCCAAATTGAGCGATTCGCTATCGCAAATCTGCTCAATCGACTGAGGTCTTGTAAGGTTTTCATACTTTTCGTTTCCCCGAAATAATCGGGGCAGGCTACTCAAAATGTGAAAA
>JAQICC010000287.1 GCA_027858735.1 Salinivirgaceae bacterium | reverse complement strand
CTCCAATACTGCTTTGAAATATTTCATGCTCATATTTTTGAACCAAATCCCTAAAACCACTTTCATAATCATATAAATTTTCACGGTTATTGGAGTTCTGTGAAAAGGATTTAGCCTCTTTCTTGAATTCTTCGAAAACACAATCTAATTTATACATATTCATCATTTTTTGTTTAATAAATAGTGAATATACGGAATTGATACCTGAATATCAATAAATGGAATAAAAGGGAAATTTGTCGTGCACCCAAGAGGAAAGTGTTGTGGAATCACCCATAATTTCTGTGATAATAATCAACAATTTTAATTTCTACACCCTTTGTCGTCACATTCATAATAGAGAAAATAAAACGGTGGTCACTCTGCGCCATACTTGTTTTCAATTCTAAATCTTTTCGAAATTATAAGAGAGATTATTACACAACTGCCGCCAGGCTGGTTATTAGTGCATAATTATAATATTTTTAATAGGATTTATGATTTTGCTTCGTTCAATTGAGAACACCTATGTTTTTGAAAATAAGCTTGTTAAATTCAAGTTAAGATAAATGAATTTCGCAACTTTCAGTCGTTCAGTATTACAGTATAGGTTATTACTATTCCTACTATTGGGGTTATTATTTTTTTAAAATATTATCAAAATCGCAACTTTTTAATAATCAACAGCTATCAATTAAATGACAAAGTTTTCATAGAAAATCGGAACAGGCAATGAATTAATCAGTCTTCCAACAAGCATGTAATCTGAGATATAGCTATTCTATATATAAAGTAGGTTAAAAAATTAATAAAAATAGAAATTCGGGAGCAAAAACGGGGACAAAACACAAAAACCAACGCCTAAAGCGTTGGTTTTCAATAGGTATTTGTACCCCCAACTGGACTCGAACCAGTATCTACAGTTTAGGAAACTATTGTTCTATCCCTTGAACTATGGGGGCATATTTGTGGCGCAAACTTAACGATTATTACTTATTCTCCAAAATGAAAAATTAAAGGTAAAAAGACCTCGATTAATATGCTAAGCAGCAACTTTGGTTAAAGCCTTCAACTTTTTTTATTTATTTAGTGTGAATTTTAAAATGTAAATATAGAAATATGATTAATAAATTATTTATTACCGGAATTGTTTCATTGCTTATTGGTTGTGTTGCAATGGCTCAAGAAGAAGTTGAAGAAAAGATACCTGAAGGCTATCAATTTACTATGATTAAGGAGGTAACAGGTAGTGCTGTTAATGATCAACAGCGCGCAGGTACGTGTTGGAGTTATTCAACATTGGGAATGATTGAAGCTGAAATGCTACGATTAGGAAAAGGGTATATAGATCTTTCTGAAATGTTTGTAGTGCGTGTTAGTTATGAAGAAAAAGCAAAAAACTATGTTCGTATGCATGGGAACTATAATTTTAGTGGTGGTGGTGCCTTAAATGATGCATTTAATGTATTGAAAAACTACGGGGCTGTTCCGCAAGAAATATATACAGGTTTAAATTATGGTACAGATGTTCATACACATGGTGAATTAGATTTAGTACTAAAGCAATACCTTGACGGGGTAATTAAAAACAAAAATCGGAAACTTTCTACTGCATGGTTTGAAGGCTATAAGGGTATTTTAGATGCCTATTTAGGCAAAACTCCAGAGAAATTTGAATGGAATGGAAAAGAATATACTCCGATAACCTTTGCTGATGAATTGGTTGGGATAATCCCGAATGATTATTACTATTTTACCTCGTATTCACACCACCCTTTTTACGAAGCTTTTGTTCTTGAAGTACCTGATAACTGGACATGGAGCAGTTATTTGAATGTGCCTATGGATGATATGGTTGCGTTAATAGATAATGCCATCAATAATGGATTTGCCATTGCTTGGGCAAGTGATGTTAGCGAAACAGGATTTTCTTCGAAAAACGGACTTGCAATAATACCTGAAGAGGACATCAATGAAATGGCCGATTCTGAGCGTTTGAAATGGGAGAAAATGGATAAAGATGAGAGGAAAAATCAACTGTATAGTTTTAAAGCTCCAGGACCTGAAAAGAAAATTACTGAGGAAATGCGTCAAAAAGCTTTTGATAATTACGAAACAACCGATGACCATGGGATGGTTTTAACGGGTATTGCCAATGATCAAAACGGAACAAAATATTATTATGTAAAAAACTCATGGGGTACCGACTATAATGATTATGGTGGATACTTTTATGCCTCAGAAGCATTTATAAAATATAAAACGATGAGTTGGAGTGTACATAAAGATGCCATTCCTAAAGGTTTGAAAAAGAAACTTGGTATTAAGTAAAAAGTAAGCAGTTCTCAGTCCACAGTAAACAGTTTATTTGACTGCCTATTGAGGACTGAAGACTGTTGACTATTTAAACCAGAACGATTCCGTTTTCTTCACATTTTTTAATCATATCTACGGGCCAAATAGCCGACTGAATTTCACCAATATGGGCTTTGCGCAAAAAGAACATGCAAAGGCGCGATTGACCAATTCCGCCACCAATTGACAAGGGTAGTTCATCATTAAGTAGTCTTTTGTGGAAGTAAAGCTCTTTACGATCTTCAGCATTTTCTATTTTTAATTGTCTTTCTAAGGCTTCTTTGCAAACACGTATGCCCATTGATGATATTTCAAAAGACATTTCAAGTACAGGGTGCCATAATAAAATATCGCCATTTAAGCCTTTAAAACCATTTAATGTTGGTGTACTCCAGTCATCGTAATCGGGGGCGCGGCCATCGTGTTTTTTTCCATTGGCCATTTCGCCACCAATGCCAATTACGAAAACAGCCTTGTGTTTTTTCACAAATTCTGTTTCACGTTCAGCAGGCGATAGGTTGGGATACAATTTTAATAGTTCTTCCGTATGAATAAAGGTAATTTCTTCAGGCAAAAGGGGTTTAATTTCTGGATAGTATTCGAATACTTGGAATTCTATTCTTTTCAGTACCTCATAGATTTTCTTTACCGTTTTCTTTAGGTATTCAATATTTCTTTTGTCCTTTGAAATTGCTTGTTCCCAGTCCCATTGGTCAACATATAAAGAGTGTAGGTTGTCAAGTTCTTCATCGGGCCTAATGGCATTCATATCGGTATAAACCCCATAGCCTTCAGCTATATCATAGTCGGCTAAGGCCAGACGTTTCCATTTAGCAAGTGAATTGACGACTTCGGCTTCCTGATTTTCCATATCTTTAATTTTGAAAGCCACCTTATTTTCGGAACCGTTTAAATCGTCGTTAATGCCCGTACCTTTCAATACAAAAAGGGGAGCAGTAACACGGCGAAGACGAAGTTCTCCTGACAAATTGTGCTCAAAGGCATCTTTTACCAGTTTAATAGCTTGCTCGGTTTGCTTTAAATCAAGAAAAACTTTGTAGTTTTTTGGTGTAATAAGTTTTGACATAATTATAAATTGTAGGTTATTTAGCGATATTTCTTTGGTTTATTAACCAATTGCAACAAATATATTAATGTTTATAATTAAACAAAAGAAATAGCATTAATAATGTAAAATCACGCAAAGCTTTATTGCTGTAATATTTAAAAAGAACGAATATGTTTTACTTTTATAAGAGCTGATAGGTAAATTTTAAAAATCATCCAATATTTCTTTGCGCAGAGCGCGTTTTTTTTCAAATGATATTGAGTAATCATTTTTGTAAATAGCCTCCTCCCATTCACCATACATGGGATTAGGTAATACAATAAACTTATCTCCGAAACCTTTTCTATAATCATCTACCAATTTAAATCCGAGCGTAGAATCTCGCTGTGCAAATAGTTCGTTTAAGTCTGTTAGGTTATCACCAATAAATAAAAGCACTTCGTATTTTGCCATTACTTTTTCACGACGCTCGGTTTTATTTCCCGATTTATTCATCTCACGCAAGTACACAAAATGGGGATCGGCATTTGGAAAACCCAGCTTCTTCATATTATTTATAGTAGATTCGAGCATATCAACTTTTCGGTTCGATATATAAATAACCTGAACACCCATTTCGCTAGCTTTTTGTGTAAATTCAATTGCTCCGGGCAAAGCCTTTGCGGCTTTTTTATCCGTCCATTTCTTCCACAATTCACTGGTATAAAGAATGCCATCATCTATTAACTTTTTTTCAAAAGGGCTGTTATCTAATATGGTTTCGTCAATATCCAATACAACAGCTGCTGGTTTTTCACCTTTATGGTTTTCCAGATGCTGTTGCAACCTCAATTCTGCCAAATTGTAAGCTTGATAAAAACAGGCACGCATTTCGGCCGATTTTTGAAACCATGCTGTGGCCATTACTAAATGTTCACTGTTTGAAAGTTTCTCGTTCGGGTTTAATTCTGTTTTATTGGTTTGGCAACCTATTAAAATAGATACTATGGAATAAAGCAATAATAATTTTTTCATTTTCAGTTTGATGTTTAGTTTAAGCGCTAAAATAAGCAAACCTTTTTAATTAATTGAGCTGAGTTGAATAGGTAGCATTAATAATTATGAATAAAATGCAGTTTTTAATGCGCACATATACAGAGGATTACCGTCTAGTTCAAACTAAATAAAAAAAGTTTGTAACAAAATAAATACCTTTCCGTCACTTTAATGTAGCCATAAAGAAAAAATGAACATAGAAGAATACAACAAGGCGGTTGACATGCATTCGGACGGAGTTTATCGCTTCATTCTGAAAAACATTCGGAATGATGAGAAAGCGAAAGACATTGTTCAGGATACATTTGTAAAGCTATGGGTTAATGCTGGTGATGTAAATTATCAGAAGGTAAAAAGTTACATTTTTACCGCCGCCTACCACACTATGATTGATGTTATTCGCAAAGAGAAACGAATGACTGATTTTGAAAATGTGAACGAAGAAAAATATTCTCATAGCAAACAGTACACTGATTTGAGTGATATTTTGAACGAAGCACTCAAGCAATTGAACGATGTACAGCGTTCGGTTATTATGCTTCGCGATTACGAAGGATACTCATATCAGGAAATTGGAGAGATAACAGGATTAAGTGAATCGCAAGTGAAGGTTTATATTTTCAGAGCTCGCGTGACCTTGAAAAATTACATTGGTAGCATGGATGCAGTTTTATAAACATTGGTGCTAAACTAATTAATAGGGAATGAGAATTAATAGAGAAAACTACGAAGAGTTTTTGGTAGACTACGCTGAGGGGGTACTATCTGCAAAAGTGATGCAGGAAGTGGAGGGTTTCCTATTGCTAAATCCTGATATCCGAGAAGAGTTTGACACCTTTAGTGAGGCTTTACTTGAAAGGGCTGATATTTCTTTTTTAGATAAAGGGAATTTAAAAAAAATTCCTTTCGAGGAAACTACATCATCATCCGATTATTTTCAACAATTATGTGTGGCTCATGTTGAGGGTGTAATTCCTGAAGCTGATGAAAGCTTCCTGTTTAAATTAGTGAGTAGTGATGCTGATAAAAAGCATGAGTTAGAGCTTTTTGAAAAAACGAAGCTTATAATTGATCACTTTAATTATAATGAAAAGCTTTTAATTAAGAAGCCTGAAATTATTCACAATGTTACTCACAATAATTTTGAAGAGTACTGTATAGCTAGTATAGAAGGATGGCTTGATCAGACAGGTCTTGTGGCATTAAACAATTTTATTGCAGCTAATCCTAAGCAAAAAGCAACTTTAGATAGCTATTACAAAACAAGGCTAAAACCTGATTTATCGATTGTTTATCCTAACAAAAGAAAAATTAAGAAGTTCTCTATACTTTCTCCAAATGTAAAAAAATACGGAACAATTATATCAACGGCTGCGGCCATTGTAGTTATGGCCTTTATGGTTTTTTATACTACAACCCTCGACGATAAATCAAAAATAGCCGGTAGTATTGTTACCAGTAGCACTATTGCTCCAGAAACTTTCAATACAAATATTGCTAAAGCGATTACTAACTCAGAAATTAACCAGAAAAAGGAACCAAAGAAATCACTAAAGAATGATCCATTTGGTTTAACGAAAATAAGAGGTAATGATGCAGAATTGCAAAGGGACGGATTAGTAGAAAATAGAATTTTAGTAAATTCTGTTAAGCCTATTGAATTAAATGAAATTGATTGTCCACCATGCAAGCAAGCATTTACAAATAGAACTTTAGCAAGTGTTGTTTATAAAAAACCAGAGGAAATTAATGAGCTTTCAGTAGAAACAAATAAGCAAAAGAATAAATTTAAAACAGAGCCCGCGTGGGAAGTTGCTCAGGTTGGAATAACAGGCTTGAACAAAATTACAAATACAAAATTAATAATTGAGCGGGATGAAAATGGAAACAAAACAAGAATTGCTTTTAATAGCAAATTGTTTTCATTCTCAACCCAAGTAAACAAAAAAAATTAGCAAGCAAATTCTTAAAACTATGAAAAACATTACTTTAATATTAACTAGCTTAATGGTTAGTATAGCTATTTTAGCACCGATAACAACTGTTTATGCTGAAATTAACCCCAGCATAAGCCGAGATACTCTTCCTGAAGAAATGAAAAAAGTAAGTGATGATTCTACCGTTGAAACAGACGAATTTTCTGATATGGAACAGGAATTGGAAGAATTGGATGACGATTCAAAAGGAAGTGACACAACTAAAATTAGAATTGGCAAAATGAAAATTGAAGTTGTTGATGATGGCGAGGACATTACCATCAATAAAGATTCTGATTGGGAAGATGACGATGACGACTGGGATAATGATAATGATTGGAGTTGGAATGATGACGATAGTTGGACATTTCATAAAAAGAAAAATAAAGACAAGAACAAATTTGAACCGCATTGGGCCAGTTTTTCAATGGGATTAAATAATTTTGTTACGGTTGATGGAGAAACAACGATGCCAGAGGACTGGCAACTGCTTGAGGTAAACACCAATAATTCATTAGAAATAAATGTAAATTTTGCTCAAATCGGTGTTAATTTAATTAAACAGCGTGTTGGTTTAGTAACGGGTGTTGGTTTCCGATGGAATAATTATAAATTCCGTAATCCTAACACTAAGTTAAGTTCAGAAACTGGGGTTCTAACGGTAATTAACGACAGCCTTTATAATGGTAAAATGAGTAAACTTACTACCTGGTATTTAACAATTCCGCTTTTATTAGAAATTCAAATTCCGTCGGGAGGAGAAGATTTTTATTTAAGTGCCGGTGTTGAAGGAGGACTAAAACTAAGTTCCTATACAAAGAGAAAGAGTAATGATAAGAAGAAGGATAAAGACAGGAGTGATTTTTTCACAACATCACTTGACTATAGATTAGCTGCTAGACTTGGTTATGGCGATTTTGGAATTTATGGAGCATACAGTATGATGCCATTATTTGAAAAGGACAAAGCCATTGAATTGTATCCGGTAGCGGTTGGTATAACGTTTAATTTTTGAAAGAACATATTTAAAGATTAAGTCCTGTAGCCATAAGGTTGCAGGACTTTTTTTTATTTTTAATGTTGAGGATATAAACATTCGGTAAAAAATTGCGTTTTTTGTTTAAAATAAGTGACATGCTGAAACCAATTAAGACAATAATATTTTTTGGAGCCATGAGCTTTGCCTTGTTTGTATCGGCACAAGCTCAGTATTCTGCTAAAATTGAATAAAAGCTTGAAAAAAAATTTCAAAAAG
>JAQICC010000258.1 GCA_027858735.1 Salinivirgaceae bacterium | reverse complement strand
GTATAAATTCTTTCGGCTTTATTGCTTTAAAACGCTTATCCTTTTCACAATAAGCATCAATTATTTTTTGGGTATTATCTTTGGAATGATTATTTGAAATATAACACACCCATTTTTTATATGTTTGGTTCAAAATACTGTCTAAACACTCTTCCAAATATTTACCCCCATTATAAACAGGCACTCCTATAAACACTTCTTCATCGCTCATCTTAAAATTATAATTTCATATTTTTATCCTAAAATTGTAAAATCAATTTTCTAAGTCTATGGGTTTCTAAATCTCAATTTCTCTATTAAATTAATATCCTATCAATTTTGAATTCTACAATTTTTCTACCATTTGTTTCAAACCTGCATCTATATCAATCTTTGGTTTCCAGCCAGATACTATTTCCCCATTTTCCCAAGGCAACATAACCTCACGTTCCCTGTATGTTCGTGCTCCCCAATTAATATTTAGTTTTAAGCCTGTAGCTTGCTCAAAAACTACAGCCAGTTCTTTTAAGGTATGTCTTTTATCGGCTTTTACAGCAAAAACGCTTCCTGTTTCAATGGTGTTGCCATTCAATTGAGTAACGAGCATGTAAAAGGCTTCAATTATATCATCAATAAAAGTAATATCTATTAATTGCTCGCCAGGAGACATATCAAGGGTGGTTTTTTCCTTGACACTTTTAAACCATAAGTTAAATATTTTGGGTCGGGTATCGTTTGGGCCATAGGTATCAGAAAGGCGCAAGGTGCAGAAACGTATTTGGTTGGTTTCAATGTAATAACGAGCAATACTTTCAAAAGCCTGCTTACTGGCAGCATAAAGGTTTACCGGCGAATATTCGGCATTGTTATAACATTGCCAAAAAGTGCCGGTATTTAAAAACCAGCTAATTCCAGCTTGTGCAGCACATTCCAACACATAAGTGCTAAAGCGCACATTGGAATCAACAAGTTTAACTGCATCAGTAGGTTGATGAACCGTTAAATACAAAGAAGCCAAATGAATGATGCCATCAAAACCTTCTTCTTTAAAATAAGCTATGTCAGTACTTGCATTACTTTCACTTATTTGGTAAGTTGAAACCGAACTATCAAAAGGTGATTCTTCGTTGCCATAAAGGTTTATGGTAATTTCATATCCTTTGGCAACTAATTTTTTTACCAAATGCTTTCCAATAAAACCTGTGGCACCAGTTATAAATATCTTCATTACTAAAAAGGGCTTGTATAATTTGCAAACATACTAAAAGTTAAGTCTCTATCCGAAACAATGGGTTTATCAATCCCCCAATAAAAGTCAAAGGATGCATAATGTAAACCCGCATCGTTGTTCGGAGCGTATTCTGTGGTTTGATTGTATTCTACTATGGTATTGTGCTCCAAAGATAAGAAGCCATGTGCGAAACCTTTGGGAATAAAAAGGGTTTTGCCGTCGTCAGCTTTTAGTACAGTACTAAAGCATTGGCCAAAAGTATTGGCTTGTGTTCTTATGTCAAGTACTACATCTAAAATGGCGCCTTGCATTACGGTAACTAACTTAATATGGTCATGGGGTGGGGTTTGAAAATGCATGCCGCGCAAAACATTTTTATGAGATACTGAAAAATAGCGTTCTTTAATTTCAACAGGTAAGCCCAATTCATTAAAAAGGGTTTGGTTATAGGTTTTAATAAAAGTTCCGCGAGGGTCGCTAAACACCTTGTGCTGTATTATATATAGGCCTTCAAAGGGGGTTTCTATTTTTTGCATAGCTTAATCACCTTAAATGTTTGGCTAAGTTGCTTCCTAAAAAGCCGTTAATGCCTGTTATGAGAATTGTTTTCATGTTTTTTGTTTTTTCGCCACAGATTACTCAGATTTACACTGATTATTTTCTGCGCTAATCTGTGTTATCTGTGGTGGGTTCTCATTTATTCCCAATCGTCGGTTAAAACCCTACTTTCATCTACACCGTTTACAATCAAATAATTCTTAAAGTTTTTAATCATAGCAGGAGGGCCGGAAATAAAGAATGAACTTGTACTATCACTTTCGGATAAAATTGCTTCAATATTTAATATCCCATCGGTTTCCTGATTTACAATATTCACCTTTAATTTTGAGTTAATTTCGTGAGCTAAAGCCAACTCTTTTTTATAGAAGTTGTAATTTTCGTTACGCAAACCTAAATACAATATGGGCCTCACATATTCAGCAAAACGAGTATCATTAAATAACGATAAATAAGGGGTTACTCCAGTACCTCCGGCAATAAATACGGTTCCCTGTTTTACGTGTTCCTGGTCAAATAAATCGCCATAGGGCATTTTAAGCCACACCTCACTACCTACTTTCAGGGAGCTTTCCATTTCTTTGGTAAAGTCTCCTTTTAGGGCATAGGTTATCTTAATATTTTCCTCGTCGGGATTGCTTTGCATTGAGAAACAACGCGATTCGGGCCATTGTCCGGCACCATCGTAATCGGTATCGAGTGCAATGTGTAAAAACTGGCCGGGAGTGTATTTGAATACTCTGTCTAAGGATTTTAATTCGAGGGTGTAAACCCCTTCACCATGCGCAGTAATTTTTTCAATTTGGGATTTGTATTTCTTAACTATTGCCATAATATTTTGTTACACTAAGTTTCACTAAGTATTTCTCA
>JAQICC010000251.1 GCA_027858735.1 Salinivirgaceae bacterium | reverse complement strand
ATTTACGGAATAAAATGCGATTAAAAAACTGTTATATTATTGCTATTCAAAGTATAATATTTTTCATTTAGGCTATCGAAAAAGTAGTGAAAAATAATTTACCAACCAAAATAAGTAATTACAAAAAAACATCATTAATGCAGCAATAAAAATATAGATTCCTAAACCATAAGGCTCATTTAAGCAATGAAGAAATTACAACAACCCGAAACCAGTTTGGGTTCAACTTTGTTTCAAATTTAATACCAACTAAAAATATTTTAATTAATTTCGAATCTTAATTTATAATTATGACACTTCAAATTACCGAATTATGACTGATTTTAAATATCAAAAACCTTTTCCTATTACAAAAGACGATACGGAATATAGGAAAATTACTTCCGACTTTGTTTCTACGATTGTTGTTGACGGCAGAAAAATACTAAAAATTGATCCTAAGGGACTTGAATTAATAGCAAAAGAAGCATTTAGTGATGTATCTTTTTATTTACGCCCTAAACACCTTGAAAAGCTTCAGCATATTTTGCTAGATAAAGAATCATCGAGTAATGATAGATTTGTGGCACATACCATGCTACTTAATCAAGTAGTAGCTGCCGAAGGTGAATTACCTACATGCCAGGACACGGGTACAGCTATAGTTTCTGCAAAAAAAGGTGAAAGCGTATGGGTAGAGGGTGACGATGCCGAACACTTATCAAAAGGTATTTACGATACTTATAAAGAACGTAACCTTAGATATTCTCAGGTAGTTCCTCTAACAATGATGGAGGAGAAAAATACGGGAAATAACCTTCCAGCCCAAATCGATATTTATGCCGAAAAAGGTAATAAATACGAATTTTTATTTTTAACCAAAGGTGGTGGTTCCGGCAACAAAACCTTTTTGTATCAAATGACCAAATCTTTACTTACAGAAGAAAACTTGGCGAAGTTTGTAAAAGAAAAAATAAAAGATTTAGGAACCTCAGCCTGCCCTCCTTACCATTTAGCTTTAGTTATTGGAGGAACTTCTGCCGAAGCTACTTTAGCAACAGTTAAAAAAGCATCGGCTGGATACCTTGACCACTTGCCTTATGAAGGTAATGATGGTGGGCAAGCTTTTCGTGATTTAGAATGGGAAGCTAAAGTGCAGAAAATTTGTGAAGAAAGTGAAATTGGAGCCCAATTTGGCGGTAAATATTTTGTGCACGATGTACGTGTTATCCGCTTACCTCGCCATGCAGCATCTTGTCCGGTTGGAATGGGAGTTAGCTGCAGTGCCGACCGAAATATTAAAGCAAAAATTACAGAAGACGGAATATTTGTTGAGCAGCTTGAAAAAAATCCGAAGCAATATTTACCAAAAGAAGCACCACATTTAGCTCCTGCCATTGATATAGATTTAGATCAACCCATGAAAGATATTTTAAAAGAGCTTTCTAAACACCCTATAAAAACGCGACTAAATCTTAATGGTACTTTAATCGTGGCACGCGATATGGCTCATGCCCGACTAAAAGAAATGTTGGATAGTGGCCAAGCAATGCCTGAATACATGAAAAACCACCCGGTTTATTATGCTGGACCGGCAAAAACACCAAAAGGCATGGCCTCGGGTAGTTTTGGGCCAACAACCGCAGGTCGCATGGATCCATATGTAGATGTTTTTCAGAAAGCTGGTGGCAGCATGATTATGCTTGCTAAAGGAAATCGCAGCCAACAAGTAACCGATGCCTGTAACAACAATGGTGGTTTTTATTTAGGTAGTATTGGTGGCCCTGCCGCTATCTTAGCAAAAGACAGCATTAAATCGGTTGAAGTAATCGATTTTGAAGAATTAGGAATGGAAGCTATTCGTAAAATTACGGTAGAAAATTTCCCAGCTTTTATTATTGTTGATGATAAGGGGAACGACTTTTTTGCTGCATTGTAATTTTAGCCACAGATTCACAGATTAATAACATAAAACACGGATAACTTAAAATTTAAGCCATCCGTGTTCATTTTATTGTTTAATCCATTTTAATTGCTTGTTTCCATATTCAGTTTCTACTTTTATTATATATATCCCCGATTTCAGGTTACTTAAGTCTTCTGAATAGTATGTTTTAAAATATTGTTCCCGAATAAGTTCTCCACACACAGAATAAATCTTAATGGCCGCGTGTGACTTATATGAACCCAGATCAATAATAATTGATCCTTGAGATGGGTTAGGATAAATACTGACTTGATCTAAAGTGCTTAAAGGGTAATCAATATTGGTGGTTGTATCAATGGTCGTAGTGTCAATAACATAAAAATCATCCATGTAAACAACACCTGTAGTATCCGTACCTTTCACATAACCAATGAGTTCATCATATTGCCAGCCATCCACACCTAAATCTCTATAGTATTTAACTAGTCCTAGTCCAGATTCATACCGATAATTGAGTCCTTTTAAAAAGTATGAGTCATCATTGCTGGTATAACCGCTGTTCTCATCATAAGTTATTATTCCGGTATATGGAGGAACATCTTTTTCAGTATTATAGTTTAAAGCAATTCCATTCTCAGTCAGCTCATAATAAGGAACTCCATATGCAAAAGAATAAAACTCAACCAATTGACACGGATAGGTATTTGAAATGTCTGATTTAGTTATTATTTGAGTATATTCCCAATCATAAACATTTGGCATACTGTCATTGGTTCCACATGCGTAAGGATCATACCATTGCAAAGATTTTATGCTCCAATCAATAATTACTGAATCAACATTGTATTGAATATTAGATACTACTTTCTTATATACCCCAAGATAAGTGCATGGAACCTGCATATTCCAGGCTGATTCTTTATACTGAAACACATCCCCTACCTTAAAATCATAAAACTCTTTCCACCCAGGCAAACATATTCCTAAACCTGCATTTTCCATACCCGATAATTCATAATCGAAGTATTTCAGCAGGCCTAATTTTTTAGCAATCATTATTTGAGGTTCTCCATCAATATTTATGGTAGCTACAGAATCGTCAACGCCAAACACAGAGGTTTTTATTACTGAAGCAATATTTGCTTTTTGAGTTTTAGCTTCATCAAACCACCATTCTGTTTCATCATTATCTGGCAAATTAATTGTATAGGTATCGGGGTTGGTTAATACAACTGTTGATGAAACCTGTGAATAAACAAATTCCCTTTGCATAAAGCTTGGTTGATTATCTAAATACAAACCTTCCTCACTACAGGTATCACAAGGAAAAAATAGCCTATTCAAATAAGAAGTCGTAATAGATTCTTCTATTCTTGATGAATCAATTAATATGGTATGCAAAGGAAGAGTATCATCTTTATGCTGAAAATGATAACGTTCACTCGGTTGAATGAAATTCCAATTTTGCGCATTCAACTGAACAGCAAAGCATAAGCAAGTTGTGAATAATAAATATTTTTTCATTGAGTTATATAATTAGAAGAATAGCTTCAAATATAAATATAAAATACCCATTCAGTATTATGATAACTAAAAAAAATAATCCATTCCTCCATTTATATTCTTAAGTACTAATAACCAAATAGATTACTTAATTGCACACTTTTTTCATTGCTGTGCAGAAAGCAAAAGCTTGTTTTATTCACTAATTTTTCTTCCCTTTGCTATATGATTTTTGTCATGTTAGTGTATTTTTCACACAATACGACACTGATTTTAAGTAACTTAAAAAAAAAGGGGTTTTTACGCTATAAACAATACTACACAAGAGATCGTTATGTAGGGCGGTTAAAATAAACTATGTATGGATACAAACGGAAAACTGTTTAAGAAATTTCTAGAACGCGAAAATAAAATAAGCGACCAATTCAGTTCTGAAAATGCTAAAAAGCAACACGCAAAAGGAAAACTAACCGCACGTGAAAGAATTGACCTATTATTTGATAAAGATACTTTTGAGGAAATTGATGCTTTTGTTACTCCTGCAACTATCACGTCTAAATTTGGTAAAATAACGGAATCATATGGAGATGGTGTTATTGTTGGCCATGGTAAAATTTCGGGTAGATTAGTATTTAACTATGCCCAAGACTTTACTGTTATGGGAGGCTCATTGGGCACTGTACATGCACAAAAAATAGCCAAAATTCAGAAAATGGCTCTTAAGATGGGAGCTCCAATTATTGGATTAATTGATTCAGGTGGCGCTCGTATTCAAGAAGGTATTGCCAGTCTTGCCGGATATGCTACTATCTTTAAAAATAACATTAACTCCTCTGGAGTAATACCGCAAATTTCGGTAATTATGGGGCCAGCAGCTGGTGGTGCAGTTTATTCGCCAGCATTAACCGATTTTATTTTTATGACCAACAAAACCAGTTACATGTTTGTAACAGGACCAAGTGTGGTTAAAGAGGTGTTAAATGAAGACGTAACCGACGATGAACTTGGCGGAGCCATGGTTCACTGTAAAAAAAGTGGTGTTGCCCAAATGATGTTTGAAGATGAAGAACAGACACTTCAAGGAGTTAGAAAACTTTTAACCTATATGCCTTCAAACAACATGGAAAATCCACCGGTAATTCTAAATCCTGATGAAATTCCCGAATTTAATGAAAAGGTTCGAGACATTGTTCCAGATGATCCTAATAAGCCATATGATGTTAAAGAAGTTATTAATCAGATAGTTGATCCTAATACATTTTATGAGACCAGCGAAAATTTTGCACAAAACATTGTAGTTGGATTTGCACGTTTAAATGGCAATACCATTGGCATAGTAGCTAATCAACCCAAAGTATTGGCCGGAACAATCGATATAAATTCATCAATTAAAGGTGCACGTTTTATCCGCTTTTGCGATGCTTTTAATATACCCCTTTTAACACTTGAAGATGTACCCGGATTTTTGCCAGGTGTTGATCAAGAGCACATGGGAATTATAAGAAATGGCGCAAAAATGCTTTATGCTTATACCGAAGCTAATGTTCCAAAAATTACAGTTATTCTTCGCAAATCGTATGGAGGAGCATATATTGTAATGAACAGTAAAAACATTGGTGGTGACTTTAATTTTGCCTGGCCAACTGCTGAAATTGCTGTAATGGGACCTGATGGGGCTGTTGCTATTATATACAAACGCGATTTGGCAGCATCTGATGATCCGGTGACACTTAAAAAAGAACTTGTAAAAACCTACAGAGATGAAATAGCCAACCCCTATATTGCTGATGAAAAGGGCTATATAGACGAGGTCATTGACCCTGCTATTACGAGAAAAAAACTTATTGTTGCTTTTGAGGCATTACAAAATAAACATGTGGCAACTCCTGCAAAAAAGCATGGAAATATACCATTGTAATAATTCACAAAAGTCTCAAGAAATAAGATGCCTAAATTTAATGGTTTGAATATTATAAAACATTAATTTAAAATAGAATAAAATAAAATAGGTATTCTGCATAGTGTCAGAAGTTAAATAATTACTTAAAGTATTTAAAACTTATATTAAAAATGAGTATTAAAAGTATATTAATTGCCAATAGAGGCGAAATTGCCATAAGAATTGTACGAACTTGCAAAATCATGGGAATTGAAACTTGGGGCATTAAAACATCAGCTGAACCTACCGCGCATTACTTGACTCATGTTGACAAAATTTTCGATATGAGCGATGAATATCCGGAAGTTCTCGTTTTTCTGGATGTTGAAAAACTTATGAATATTATTAAGGAGACCGGTGTTGATGGAGTGCATCCAGGTTATGGTTTTCTTGCAGAGAATGCTTATTTTGCCCAGCGCTGCATAAGTGAAGGTGTTAAATTTATTGGGCCTTCGCCCGATGTTATTCACAAAATGGGAAATAAAACTGTTGCCAGACAAATTGCCACAAAACATGACATACCATTGGCCAGCGGAACCACACATACTATACGTGACGCTGCTGAAGCAAAAAAAGTAGCCGATAAAATTGGGTACCCAGTTATTATTAAAGCGGCATCTGGTGGTGGTGGACGTGGAATGCGCATTATTCATAAAGCTGAAGAATTGGCTCAAATGTTTCGTTTAGCTACGAACGAAGCCGAAAAAGCTTTTAACGACCCTTCAGTATTTATTGAAAAATATATACAAAATCCTAAGCATATTGAATTTCAGATTCTAGCCGATTCGCATGGTAATGTAGTGCATCTAGGTGAACGAGAGTGCAGTATTCAGCGCAAGCATCAAAAGCTTATTGAAGAAGCCCCATCGCCAGCTCTTACTCCTGAATTGCGAAAAATAATGGGCGATACAGCTGTAAGAATTGCTGAAATAGTAAAATACGAAAGTGCAGGTACTGTAGAATTTCTACTCGACCAAAACAACGATTTCTATTTTATGGAAATGAATACTCGAATTCAGGTTGAGCATCCGGTAACAGAAATGATTACTGGCATAGATTTAATTAAAGAACAGATTCGAGTTGCAAACGGTGAAAAACTTACAGTAACTCAAAAAGATATTAAATTAAATGGTTGGGCTATTGAATGCCGTATTAATGCAGAGGATGTACAAGCCAGATTTTCACCTTATTTAGGCACCATTGAAAAAATGGTTTTACCTGTTGGTGAAAATATTCGCGTTGATAGCGGTGTTATTGAAGGCGATTCAATATCACCAAACTTTGACTCGATGATTGCAAAATTAATTGTTTGGGGTGAAGATAGACAAACGGCCATTAAAGAAACTAAAAAAGCGTTAAATAAGCTTTGGATAAAAGGGTTAAAAACCACTACGCCATTCTTTAAAACGGTACTAAATAACGAGTCATTTAATTGTGGAACCTTTACTACAAGTTTTATTGAAACAGAACTTGAGGTAATGCACGAAAGCAATGAAGAAGAAGAGGTATTGGCTGCATGGTTTGCCACGCTTAAATATATTGATGAACGTGAAAAAGACACGCTAGATCAGGTAGATTATGAGCAAGGAAAAAACATTAATCCTTGGGTACTTAATAAACGCTTAAAGTCATTTTAATTTTATGTGATAAAGGGATATTAAGTTGCAATATTGTGGTATATTTAATTAATTTACAACAGTTTTTTCGACTTAGCTCCAATATTCACTTGAAAATCAAACAAAAGTATGATTACTGAATTAAAGGAGAAAAGACAAATGAGATTTGGCCGAAATTCAAAAAAAGAATTAAAAAAACTTATTGCAGTAAATACAAAACGTAAAAAGTTTGAATTTACCTTACCGTTTTCAGAGCATTTAAATTTAAATGGTAAGGAAAGTGAAGTTCTTATAAAGGAAGATGAAAAACATGGAACCTATTTACTTTGGAAAAATAAAAAATATCCAGTTGAGGTTATTTATAAAAACCAAAATAGATATGAAATTCTACTTAATGGCATTTCCTATATTTATACTGTTGAAACACCAACTTCTTACAAGCGCATGCGTTTCTTAGCATCTAAAAGCGAGTCGAAAAAGAACGAAAATCTTGAAGCACCAATGCCAGGTAAAATTGTTGAAATACTTACCGAAGAAGGACGCGATGTTCGCGCAGGTGAACCCTTACTTATTTTAGAGGCGATGAAAATGCAAAACGAAATTCAAGCACCTATAAGTGGTCATATTAAAAAGATTTACATAAAACAAGGCCAAAGTGTATTAAAAGATGACTTAATGGTTGAAATACATGTAGGAAAATAATTTATTGGCAAAAAAAATTGAAATGCAATCTGTGATAGGTTGCATTTTTTTTATTTGAATATTTTAGATTTTCCACAACCTATTTTATGCATAAAGTAGCTAAGGGAAACACCTAATACTCCAAATCCATATTTTACACTTCTTGAGAAATTAATAGATGAAGCTTCATCAAAATATTTTGTAGGGCATGTTATTTCTGCAATATCGAATCCTTTAAAACAAATTTGAGCTAGCATTTGATTATCAAAAACAAAATCATCTGAATTGATTTCATATTGCACCTCTTGCAGAACTTTTTTAGAAAATGCCCGATAACCTGTATGATATTCTGATAGCTTTTGATTCATCAATATATTTTGAATTAGTGTCAAAATTCTATTGGCAAAATATTTATACCAAGGCATTCCTCCTTTTAATGCTCCTTTCCCCAAAATTCTTGATCCTAATACAACTTCATATACTCCATTAGCAATTAAATAAACCATGCTATGAATAAGTTTGGGAGTGTACTGATAATCAGGATGAAGCATCACGACTATATCTGCATCTATTTCCAAGGCTTTATTATAGCAGCTTTTTTGATTGCCTCCATAACCTTTATTTTCATCATGCTTTATAATATGGTCTATTCCAAGATTCGTCGCCAATTCATAGGTATTATCATTACTCAAATCGTCAACCAAAATAACTTCATCAACAATATCAAAAGGAATTTCATCATACGTTTTTTGCAAGGTATTTCCTGCATTATAAGCAGGCAAAACCACTGCAACCTTCTTGTTATTTACCATAAATAATGTATAAGTACTTAATCATAGTTTTAAAAGTTCTGTAAAATAACACTTAAAACTTTAGGTGAAAAATATTTCGTAAAAACGTTTAACACTATATTGCAGTTAAAAAAACAACAGAACTTATTTCATTGATTTACAATGCCATAATTCGCAATTTTGCTAATTGTACAAAAATCCAAACTTATGAAAAATCAAAATAAAATACCTCAAGTATATGGTTATTCAGTTTGTATAGTAGCCACAATTACATTTTTAATCACCCTAGCCAAATTAATCAATAGCATAATTGATGTTAGTTATCCTGATTATCATTCATGGTCTGATCAGCAATATACCACGTTTGAAAAATACAAAATGAATACTTTAAATGCATATGGTAAAGATTCAAATTATATTCCCACCGATGAGGAATTAAAAATAATGTATTAAAAAGAAAAAGTTCATAACGAGCAACAAGTTAAAATTAGGATTACTAAAGATTTTCTTTCTAATACCCAAATTGAGCGATTCGCTATCGCAAATCTGCTCAATCGACTGAGGTCTTGTAAGGTTTTCATACTTTTCGTTTCCCCGAAATAATCGGGGCAGGCTACTCAAAATGTGAAAA
>JAQICC010000244.1 GCA_027858735.1 Salinivirgaceae bacterium | reverse complement strand
TTTCACATTTTGAGTAGCCTGCCCCGATTATTTCGGGGAAACGAAAAGTATGAAAACCTTACAAGACCTCAGTCGATTGAGCAGATTTGCGATAGCGAATCGCTCAATTTGGGTATTATTCATTTTGAAAAATAACCAAAATAGTAGTCTTCAAAATCGGGGTTGACCCTTTCAAAATGCACGAGTTCAGAAATTTGAGTCCTCTAATTCATAAATATGGTTGAACAATAATGTAAGCTTGATTGTATAGTTATGGCAGTTTAAACGCTAAATTATTAGAAGTATAGCTTGGAATTTGTAAAGTTACGATGACTTAAAATTAATTATCAGTTAACGTTAATTTAACATTGCTGCTTTTTTAAAACAATACTTTTGGACCTATAACGCAAAACTAAAAAATATGGATGTTTATTTATTTTTTGTACTAGTTCTTTTTGCTTTAGCAATATCGGACTTGATTGTAGGGGTAAGTAATGATGCTGTTAACTTTTTAAATTCAGCAATTGGCTCCAAAGTAGCTTCACGTAATGTAATAATGATAGTAGCCAGTTTGGGTATTATTGCGGGGGCAGTTTTTTCGAATGGTATGATGGAGGTCGCCCGTAAGGGAATTTTTCATCCACAGCACTATTATTTTACTGAAATAATGGTAGTGTTTTTAGCCGTAATGCTTACTGATATTTTATTGCTCGATTTCTTTAATACTATTGGCTTGCCAACATCAACTACAGTATCTATCGTATTTGAGTTGCTCGGTGCAGCCGTTGCTGTGGCCTTAGTGAAAATAGCAACACAACCTGGTGCATTGTCACTAGGTGAGTACATAAACTCAGGAAAGGCCCTGGCTATAATATCAGGCATATTACTTTCGGTGGTGGTCGCATTCTCGGTAGGTATGGCTGTAATGTGGCTAAGCCGCTTATTATTCTCATTTAATTTCGATAAAACCATTAAGTACTACGGTGCTTTATGGGGAGGTATTGCAATAACCTCAATTACCTACTTTATTTTAATTAAGGGGGCCAAAGGTGCATCATTTATGACACCTGACATGAAATATTATATAAAAGAAAATACAGTTGTGATTTTGCTAATGAGCTTTGCTTTTTGGACTATGATTATGCAACTATTTAGCTGGATATTTAAAGCGAACATTCTTAAAATAGTGGTTTTAGCCGGTACATTTGCTTTGGCAATGGCTTTTGCAGGAAACGACCTTGTGAACTTTATTGGTGTACCATTGGCTGGATTAGAATCGTTTAAACTTTTTCAAGCTAATGGGGGAAACGATTTTCTGATGGAAGGTTTGGCTAAAAAAGTAGAAACACCAACGATGTTCTTGCTTTTAGCCAGTGCGATAATGGTATTAACTTTATGGTTTTCGAAAAAAGCCAGAAGAGTAACCGATACAGAGTTGAATTTAGCACGACAAGATGAAGGAAATGAAAGATTTGGTTCATCGATATTTGCCAGATTAATTGTAGGCCGTGTATTGGGTTCTTCAACATTTTTTAGCACTGTATTGCCTGAATCGTTTATTCAAAAAATAAATAAGCGCTTCGATCAGACTGCTTATAACAAGAAAATACAAAAGCAGGATAATCCACCCATGTTCGATTTAATTCGCGCATCGGTAAACTTAACGGTTGCATCAATACTAATAGCATTTGCCACATCGTTAAAGCTGCCACTTTCAACTACCTATGTTACATTTATGGTAGCAATGGGTACATCGTTGGCCGATGGTGCTTGGGGACGCGACAGCGCAGTTTACAGAATTACAGGTGTGTTTACGGTAATTGGCGGATGGTTTTTGACGGCATTGGTGGCCTTTACTGTGGCGTTTATTATCGCTTTATTTATAGGTTGGGCTAAATTAGTGGCCGTAGTTTTACTGGTTTCATTTGCTATTTATGCAATTATCCGTTCAAATAAAACACATAAAAAACGCGAAGTTGAGAACGTTGTAATTGAGGAAGAAGTGGCTGATACCGTCGAGAAAGTACTGATGAAATGTAGCAAAAGTATACATGCAACTTTAGGTGAAACGCTCTCAACTTTTGAATTAATGGTTGATGGTTTAATAAGGGAAGATTTGAAAAGGCTTAAAAAACTATCGAAGGGTGCTGATGAACTAAATGCCAGAGTAAAAGAGCAAAAAGATAGTGTTCACAAGGTTATTTCTAAACTACAACAAGACTCTATTGAAACCGGACATTATTATGTGCAGATAGTAGATTTTCAGCGTGAATTAGGACACAATTTGGTTTACTTAATTGAACCGGTACTAAAACATGTTGATAATAGGCATAAAGCAATTCTTCAAGTTCAGGCTGATGAAATTAAAGAATTAGCGCTAAATGTATCGAAGCTTCTATCTATTTTAATGGCTATTGGTAAAAATAATAATTATGAAAAGTTGGATAAGGCGATTGAGATTCAGAATGAATTGCTTGAGAGTTTGGATAAATATAAAAAGGCGCAGATTAAGCGTATTAAAAATCAGGAGGTGGGAACAAGAAACAGTATGCTTTATACTTACTTATTAGCTGAGACAAGAAATATGTTAAACAATTCGGTAAATATAGTTAAGGCACAACGCGATTTTGTTACCCATACAAGGAAATAAACAATCGGTAAATAAATATAGGTAGGAGACTACTATATAAAGGCTCTGGTAAGTATTTTTACTTACTGGGGCTTTTTATTTTAGAAGAATAAATCAATCTAAGTAGTTTGTAACCAACAATTTAAAAGAAATCCAAATTTGGAGAATTCTAGTAGTTTTATAACTTTTTGAGACAGGAACTTAAATATATTTATAGTTTTTATCAAAAAGTTATAAAATATATTGCTAAAAAAACAACTAATTATGGCTTGCTTTTAAAACAGCAGCTAAGAAACAAGGACGCTAAAAATTGTATTTACCAGAAGCGCGGGGGCTCGCAAAACGAGGTGTGGAATTGTCGATAATTTGCCAGCGAATCTGAAAATAAAAATTGGTAATAAAATTTGCACTTCCATGAGGAGGTGAAGCCCAATTGAAAAGGCGAGGAAATTATCGGAATTCGTTAGTTTTGCAGGGCTTTTGTTTCTTTTGGCTTTTAAAAGAAAAGAAAAAAGGGGCGCATCTCACAATAGCGTAGTATACGTCAATGCAAGGCTGTTACTCGTTTTTATAGGTTCGCGTATCTGGACTGAACACTGCAAAAAGCATTTCATGGCAGCATAACAAAAATTATTATATTTGGTCAACAAAATTAAATGAGCAATCCCGAGTACTCAAGAGACTAGTTTTTCGCAGTTTCTGCAAGTGGTAAAAGAGGTAGTTATTAAGCTTGCACTGCGTATCTACATTCGTTATAGGTTAAAACTTCCGAAATAGTTTCGGAACGACCTGTTCCGAATTTATTTCAGAAGGCTCCTCTGGGAAGATAGTTTTGTGATCTCTTTCCGAAACAAGTTCGGAACAGGCTCTGGGAGAGATCCTGAGAATTCGGGAGAGAGGAAAAAAAAGCTTAACTAAACGACATTGAATAATGATTTAAGAAGTGTTCTCCTGTTGCTTAATTACCATTACTTCAAAATTCTTAAAACGGTAATCGGAGTTCATTATTCAATTATATTTAAAAGGAATTTCATTCCTTGAGTTTACTGGTTAACAAATAAATCAACTTGAAAACCTAATCTTCCGTTTTTTTTCCAAGCTAAAAAGCAAATCGTTTTTATTGAAAATCCTCTTGGGGTTTTGTTCAACAGTGGTTAAAATCAATGCAGCCAGTGTTCACGTGGAACAAAGCCTGAACATTTGTGTTCTGGCTGATTTATTTTACCCTAAATGTTAGGCATTGTTGCTATTAACCTTCAAGTATTCTTAATAAATCATTATTTACATAAAAAACTTCAACGCCATCTTTCTTTGGACTAAGAATCTTATAAGAAACTAATTCATTCATGTATTTTGTTAAAGTCGTTCTTGAAGTCTTTCCGATAATCTTTCCCAATGTATTCGGTTTTATGTATGGTTGACTAAAAATGGCCTCGTTAATTTCTTTATTATACCATTTTATTTTCTCCTTACCATATTCTAGGGTTGAAGCCATTTGGCTTAAAATTTCATTAATTAAGTTATTAGTAATCAGCGAAGTCTTTTCGGTTGCTTCTAACATAAATTCGATCCATGAACCCCATGAATTTCTTTGAGTTACAGCTCCAAGTTTAAAATAGTAATCTTCTTTATTAACAATTATAAACTTGGACAAATAAAGTACCGGTTGAAATAACAAGCCCTTACTAAATAGATATAATAGATTTACAATCCGGCCAGTCCAACCATTTCCATCTTGAAATGGGTGGATTGCTTCAAATTGATAATGAGCAATGCACATTTTTAATAATGGGTCAGTTGGATACTTTTTATCATTATTTAAGTATTCAACTAAATTATGCATTAGTTGCTCAATTACCCCTTCTTTTCTGGGTGGAGTGTAAATAATTTCTCCTGGTCTAAACTCACTTTGTCCCCTTTTTATAACTACTTGAGCTTGTGGAGGTCGATAACTTGACTTAGTTTCTTTTATTTGATTGAATATTTTCTGAATCAAAAGTGTATCAATCCTTTGACTCTCTTGTAATGTTTTATACCCTGCCCATAGTGCTTCTCGATATTTTAAAACTTCTTTTGTTGCAGGATTTATCTTATTTTCATTATGAGTTTCAGAAATAGCCTTATAAAGCTCATCTTCTGTTGTAAAAATATTTTCAATTTCTGTAGATGCTTTTGCCTCTTGAAGTGCGAGTGTATTTATTAGCATTAAAGGATTTGGAAGTCTATTAAGATTTCCATTAACAGTAGCTAAAGCCCTAGATGCTAAAACTAATTTCCTTAGAATTTTCGGATCGTTCTCAATATCCTGACTAGGAGGAAGCAAAGGTAAGTTATCGTAAGGTTTTAATCTATCAAATTTTAAATCATTCATATTTGTTCATTATTTATCAAATTATGGACATTTATCAAATATATGTCCAATTACTGAGAAATAAACATTTTATGTCCAAATAAAATAGATTATTGAACATTTTGAAGAGAAAAGCAATAAAAGTATTGAATTTGAGGATATTTGTCTAGTTTTTGACGATTATTGGACATTACAATCATCTCTCCCAATAATGCCTAACGATTGTGGATACGCAGTGCAAAATTAGTAACTACCAACTTTGCCACTTGTTCTTAGCGTTTAAACTACCAGTCTCCCGAGTCGGGATTGCGCGTTTTGTTTAATGTACGTGGCTGTAAATATATTAAATTACAGCATTTAAAAGTAACGATACAGTTTTATTAAGTACAAAAGTTATGTTGGCATGAAAAAGTTTAAACAGCGACCTGCCCATATAACTACCTAATTTGAAAGCAACTTACTGGCTTGTATTTTGTTATGCAACATTGTTATGGGCAGAGTTTTGTTTTATTTTTTATCTAAAATAATTAGGATTAGAATGCACTTTTAAAATCCTTTTTAAATTTCATAAGTAAGTTTACGGTTTTCATAAATTTAACATTTTAATCAATTAAAATATTTTTGCTAAAGTCATAATATTCAATTCTTCAGCTGTTTCAAATAGCCAATCAAGTTATATTCAATCCTTAAATAAGTTTTTATCATTTCTTCAAAAGTTAATTCTGTAATATTAGAATAAAAT
>JAQICC010000233.1 GCA_027858735.1 Salinivirgaceae bacterium | reverse complement strand
TTTTCACATTTTGAGTAGCCTGCCCCGATTATTTCGGGGAAACGAAAAGTATGAAAACCTTACAAGACCTCAGTCGATTGAGCAGATTTGCGATAGCGAATCGCTCAATTTGGGTGTTAATCAAAAAATCGGGCATGTTTAATCCCAATGGTTATCGTGTAGAATCAAAAATAACGTATCATATCAAAAAATAACTTTTTGCACGATTTGCGATTATGCTTTTTAACATTTTTATAAATACCTGCTGTTACTTGATCACAGCTAAAGGCTAGTAGCTATTGATTATTAATAGTTTTTAAATGACAAACGATTGTAAAAATATTTGGAATACCCCATGAAACCTACCTTTTGTAATGTGAAAGTTTGTTTGTTTCCAAATTTTTCCTCAAATTAGTACTTGCATAACAACATTTAACAACTATTTATTAACTTAAATTTGTTTATTTATGAAGAAATTTACTATGCTTTTTGTGTGCTTGGTTATGCTAGGTGTACAATTAGTTAATGCACAACAAAGGACAATTACCGGTAGGGTAACCTCCTCAGAGGATGGTTCATCTTTACCCGGTGTATCTGTCTCTGTGAAAGGTACAACAACGGGAACGATCACCAATGTTGATGGTGATTATAGTCTTGCTGTATCTGCTGATGTTCAAACATTGGTATATTCTTTTGTAGGAATGCTCACAAAAGAAGTCGTGTTAGGATCAACTGACAAAATTGACGTGGTTATGGAACCTGAAGTAATCGGCGTTGATGAAGTTGTGGTTACAGCTTTCGGTATCTCTAGGGATAAAAAAACCATAACTTACCAAACTGAAAAGGTTTCGGGTGAAGATTTATTAGTGGTACAACCTACTACTGCGGCTCAAGGTCTTGTAGGTAAGGTTGCCGGTATGCAGGTTAACATTCAGGACAATGGTGTAAATCCAAAATCGCAAATTCTATTAAGGGGTATGCGTTCAATTAGTGGTAGTAACACCGCACTTGTTGTAATTGATGGTTCTATTGCTCCAAGCGAAGCGTTTGATGCCTTAAATGCGAATGATATTGAAAGTATTAACGTACTTAAGGGTGCAACAGCAGCAGCACTTTACGGTTCGGATGCTGCAAATGGTGCTGTAATAGTAACAACAAAATCAGGTAATAAAAATAATCGTTTTACGGTGGGATATTCAAATGCTTCTACCTTTGAAACTGTTGCTTATATGCCAGATTTTCAGACAGAATATGGTACAGGTTGGGATGGTGAATACAATAATATTGAAAACACCAACTGGGGGCCCCGTTTCGATGGTAGAATGCGCCAGATTGGACCAACGTTTGAAGATGGAACATATCAAGCTGTTCCTTATGCTCCTGTAAAGGATAATTTAAAGGAAGTTTTTAATACAGGTACAACATATCAAAATACATTGTATCTATCAGGTGGTGATGAAACTAGTTCTTTTTATATGTCAATTGGAGACCAGAGCACCAAAGGTATTGTTCCTGACGATGTTTATGATAGAAATACCTTTAGAGTTAATGCTAAAAAACGTATTGGTAAAATTGAGTTGGGTGTGAATACCACTTTTATGATGGATGAAAAGGATGTAGTTGGTGATCAAGTTGGTGATCAAAATCGACCATTTTATTGGTTTATTCTAAATACACCAGCTAATATACCTTTATCTAGTTATTCTGATTGGGATAATCCTGAAAGTTTTGGTTACGCTGATAATTATTTTAATGCATTTTACCAAAACCCGTATTGGGCAATTGGTACAAATAGAATGAATGAAAAAGAGAATCGTTTTAATGGAAACATGTTTGCTTCTTGGGATATTCTTGAAAATTTGAATTTTAGAACAACAGCTAGTGCAAACACTGTCTCAGGTGTGGGAAAAAACTGGCGTGCAGGACAGGACTATAATGCGGTATTACAACCTTATCATACTCCTGTAACTTCTTTTGTTGAAGATACAGAATGGCAAGATGCTCGTTATACTTTTAATGCAATTTTAAGAGGTAATTATGATATTACTGAAGATATTTCATTAATTGGTCTGGTAGGTTCAGCCGTGAAAACAAGATCATATCGCGATAGCTATATTAGAGCAAACAGCTTGAGCATTCCCGGATTTTATGATATATCAAATGGTACAGGTGAAAAATCAGCTGAAGTAGATGCAGAACAAAGAAGATCGGTTGGTTTCTTTGGAAGCGTAGATGTTGGCTATATGGACTGGGCATTTGTTTCGGTAACCGGTCGCCAGGATTACACATCGACCTTGTCGAGCGATAACAATGGATATTTTTACCCAGCATTTGGTGCAAACGTTATTTTAACAGAAGCGGTGCCGGCACTACAAAGCAATAGAATTTTATCATTTGCGAAAGTTACTGCTAATAACTCCACGGTATATAACGATTTAGATCCATACCGGATAAACGAACGCTATTCACAGAATAGAGGTGGAGCAGAACCTTTTGCTTTCCCTTATGGATCTGTAAATGGATTTTTCAAAGCACGAACAGCTGTGGATGAAAATATCTCCAAAGAAAAATTAAATTCTACAGAGCTTAGTTTAAACACTGCTTTCTTAAATGGTAAGTTTACATTAGATGGATCTTATTTTATGACAAAAACAACAGATCTGATAACGGAAACAACACCATCAGTTTCCTCCGGCGCAGAGTATTACTTAACCAATATTGGTGAATTAAAAGGTAGTGGTTTTGAATTAGCTATCGGTGCTGAGGTATTAAATATTGCTGATTTTGTATGGGATATGAACCTGAGTTACTATGCTTTTAATACTGAAGTGGTTGAAATCAAAAAAGGTGTTGATGAGGTTGGATTAGATGTTTGGGGAGCGGGATATGGTACTTATGCCGTTGTAGATGAATCATTCCCACAACTAAAAGCTGTTGCTTATGTTCGTGATGGTCAAGGTAGAATAGTTGTGGATGAAACAAGTGGTAACCCAGTAGTGGGTGAAATTGAAAATATGGGTCAAACACTTCCTAAGTATACATTTACAGGTACCTCAAATATGAGCTACAAGGGTGTAACCTTGTCTGGTACCTTTGATTATAGAGGCGGTCACGTGTACTATTCACAAGGGCAAGATCGAATGGAATTCACCGGTCGTTCAATGGAAAGTGTTCAATCCAATCGTCAAGATTTTGTTTGGCCTAACTCAGTTATAGAAACATCTCCAGCTGTTTTTGATGCAGAAGGAAATGAAACAAGTGCTGCAGTATATGCTGAAAATACTGATATTGAAATTACAGGCGGTAGAATGGATTTCTGGCAAAATCAGTACAATAATATTAAAGAGAACTATGTAAAAGATGCAACTACACTCAAAATAAGGGAATTGGCATTAAGTTATCAACTTCCTGCAAACTTGGTAAGTAAAACTAAATATTTGCAAAAAGTGAGAGTTGGATTAATTGCAAGAAATGTGTTAACACTTCAGCCTAAAAATAAATACAGATTCTCTGACCCTGAATTTAGAAATACACGAGATAATATTCGTTCTTATGACGATCCGAACGGTGTTGGTGTCGGTGGGTATTTTACGTCACCTCCAACCAGATCATTTGGTTTTAGTGTAAATGTTGAATTTTAAAAATTAAAACAATGAAAAAATATTTAATATTATTTACAATATTAACAGGTTTGTTTTCCATGACATCATGCGATGATTTCTTGGATGTTAACAAGGACCCCAACAACCCTGTTGAAGTTACGCCAGATTTAGTTTTGCCTGTCGGACTTAACTTTACAGCACGTCTTCAGGGTGAAGACAGAGGTGTAAACCACTTAGGCAACATGATCATGTTCAACTATGGTGAAGCATATGGCTTTTCATGGTATGACGAAGAGTTCAAATATTTGGTAACTAGTACCTTTTATGATGGTATTTTCGATGATACTTATGAAGATTGTCTAAAGCAATATGCTAATCTAGAGGGTTTAGGAGAAGGATATATTGCATATGGTGCGATAGCAAAAATTATGAAAGCATATCATTTCCAAATGTTGGTAGACTTATATGGTAATGTGCCCTATTCAGAAGCACTTCTGCGTGGAGGTAACCCAACTCCATCATACGATGATGCGGAAACAATTTACCAGGATTTAATGGCTCAGTTAATCTTAGCTATTGAAGAATTAACGGCTGCTGAAGAATCAGCAGTTGAAATTCTACCTGATATTGATGATATTGTTTTTGGCGGTGATTTAACTGCTTGGAAACAATTTGCTAACTCTCTTAAGTTACGTTTAGTAACACGTGCTCAAAGCACATTTGATGCAGCAACAATTCTTGCAGAAATTGATGCAGAAGGCTCTGGGTTTATTACTTCAGACGTTGGTATTACTCCAGGGTATCTTCAAGAAGAAGATAAACAGAATTATCAATGGGATGAGTTAGGATCTGATTTTTCGGGCAATGCAACATTATCGTTTCAGGCAACTTGTGCTACTCAATATGTACTTGATTTGCTAACAACTACTAATGACCCTCGTATTAGCTTTATTTATGAAGAGCCAGAGAGTGGTCATTTGGGAGTGAATCAAGGCGACGATAATAATGATCAAAGTTTATCTCAAGATAAAGTGTCAAATGCTGGTCCTGGTATACTAAAAGGATTTGATATGGCACAAATTATTATGACCCTGGCAGAAGTTAAATTTAACTTAGCTGAGTTAGCATTAGTAGCTGGTGATGAAAGCGCTGCCGCAGAATATTATAATGAAGGTGTTAAGGCATCTTTCGACTACTTAGGTGCAGGTGATGCTTCAGGTTATTTAAGTCAAGGCTTACAGAATGTAACTTTTTTGGCATCAACTGAAAAGCTTGATGCTATTATGACTCAGAAGTGGATTGCCTTAAATGGTATTGACGCTATCCAGTCATGGTTTGATTATTCGAGAACTAGTCATCCTGATGCTTTGCCGATATCATCAACGGCATCAACAGCTGATCGTCCGGTACGCCTGGCATATCCTTCAAGTGAGGTTACGGGTAATATAAGTAATTTGCCTGATCAGCCAAATGAGTTTACTGCTAAAATATTTTGGGCTAACTAAAAAAATTACGAAAAATGAAAAATATAACATATATATTATTACTAATCTTAGGGGTTACATTTCTGAACTCTTGTAGTAAAGATGATAGAGGTGTAGACCAGATAGAAGGAAGCAATAATCTTGCTGTTTTTAATGATTATACTTTCGGACTAAAGGCTTTAGCTGATGGTAGTGAATATGAATATCAATTTGAAGTTAAAGTTACTGGTCCAAGTATGAAAAATTTAACTTCTGATATTACCATTACATTAGCGTCTAATGAGGCATCAACAGCTAGTGAAGGACAGCATTATAGACTACCTGAAAAAACGATTACTCTAACAAAAAGTAACAATTATTTAGGCTTAGTTGATATAACAGTACTTACTGCAGGCAACACGCCTCCTATTGAAGGTACAGCTGCATTTGATGCTTATTCAAACCCTGTATTATTGCTTGATATTGTAAGTGCAGAGGGTGATGCAAGTGTTATTTCAACAGGTAAAGCTGCTAACATATCATTAAATATTACAGCGCCTAACCCATTTGAAGGAATCTATGATGTTGAGATGCGTTATTTCCATCCAACTGCAAGCGGTTCGCATCCATCAATGGGGTCTGATTTCGATTCTGATGATCCATATGGAGGTATCAGAATTTCTCAAAAAGAATGGGTTGCTGTGACTGGTACAAAATGTGAACTAGGTTTTGCAGTGTGGGGTGATACTGATCTTTGTTGGATAAAAGTAAATGGAAATGATGTTTTAGAAAATGGTGGATACGGTATTTCTTTTGAAGTTGATGATACATGGGAGTATGATGTTAAGCTAGGTAATCCGTTCGATGCTAGTCAAGTATCTTATTATGATCCTGAAACCCGTGTTATTTCTATGTATTACCATTATTCTGGAGCAGGGGGAGACAGAATTTTCTGGGAAATATTTACTCCAACGTTTAAATAATTTAAAGTCAAAAAATTATGAGAAAAAATAAAATAATTTCAATTTTAGGATTTGTTGTAATGGCTTTGGTTTTCTCAGGCTGTTATGAGCAAGAGGTAGCTGATCCTATTAGTACCGAAGGTTATCCGGTTGCTACTATTACTACAGATTTTTCAGGAACTTCTTTAAGAGAAGGGGAATCTATCATTTTCAATATTCAATTGGATAAACCAATTGATCATGATTTATCTTTTGCACCTTTAGTTTTAGAAGGAAGTATTGGTGATGATCATGATTATGAAATTTCAGGTGGTACTGTTTCGGCCTACGAAACAAGTGGTCAATTAGTAGTTACATTCAGCGATGATATGCTTGCTGAAACATCTGAGCAAATTAAGTTTGAAGTAGGTGTTCACGGAATCGGAGATAGGTATTTGCTAAGCGAAAGCCAGGTATATCCTGCTTTTGAATATAGTGTTGAACCGCCAAATGCCTTAACTATTAATTTTGGTTGGGATTCTGATGATGACTATGATATAGTTATTTACAAAGATGATTCAGGGTATCCTTATACTAACTTTAGTGATAACGGAGCTACAGTTGCTAATCCTGAACTGGATGCTTCTATAAAAATAACAGATACCGCTACATTTTATGTAGGAGTAATGAATTGGGGAACTCCATCAGCTGATTATACTATGCTATTAGAGAGTCCTGACGGATCACTTGAAACAATGACTGGAACATTTGATGCTGATAATTTAAGTAAGTATTACATGGATGATTGGTCAGCATGGGGAGGTCATTATTATTCTTACCGAGTTATAGAAATAATTAGTAGTGGCTCAGGTTTCACTATTACGAAACTCGATGAGTTAACAGATAGTGATTACGTAAGTGCTAGTACTTTAGATGGAGCATGGAGTGGCTATGATGGAACTTATTCTGCGGAGACAGATTGGAGATTTAATTCGCATATTAAAGCATATGCCGATGGTGATGTGTTGACAATTGATAGTTTAAATGTTGAATGGATGGAAAACATCTGGGGTGAAATATTCCAATCAATTACTCCTGTAGAGATGATTGTTTATGCTAATGGAGATGTGTTAATTCCGTATCAAGATTATGGTGTTACTTGGTATGATGCCAACGAGGATACTGAAATGACAGATGATGAATTATTTCCTTACAGTATTTATGGGACAGGAACCTATACAAACGGCGAATTATATTTGTATTATGAACTTGATCAAGCAGGTTTCTTAGTTGCAGATTATATGTTTGCTAATGATTATTGTGATATTCCATACTTTGTTGTGGGTGCGACCTTAGGAAAAAAATCATTTGACATACAAACATCAAAACAAGAAATAGTAAAACCAAAGCTTAGATAAGCCAGGTCATATTATTTATGAATAAAAGGAACTGTCTCAAAATTATTTTGAGACAGTTTCTTTTTTGATCATTTAAAATTAAATATTGACTTAGATAAATTTGTTCTTTAAAATATTTGTAGGAAAAACCAAAAAAAAATGCCAATTTAGGGAAGTTAATTTTAACTCTAAACTAATTTGAATAATAAAATACTAATTGTTGGAAATGCCGATGGCTATTTTGAATTGCTAAGCAATTCAAATGATAAGTGCAATGTTTTTACATTAGCTAATGTAAATCATTTGCCGGCATTTTTATTAAAACAAGCAGTTGATTTAGTGCTTTTAATAATTGAGGATAACTTTTTTGAAGAAGTTAGTATCGTTGAATCGGTTAAAAACAATGAGAGTTATAAAGATATTCCTGTAATTGTTGTAGATAAGTCTCCCTATCCTATTCCAAATAATATAAAATTAGCCTTTCAATCGGGTATTACCGAATATTTAAAAGGAGGTACCGATGATATTGAACTTTTAAGTAGGGTTGATAACCAGCTTAAAAGCTCAAAACGTATGGCAGAAGTTGTTGAAGAAAATTCTGTGAATAAAGAAACACTTCAATTAATGGATAGGCTTATTCTATTTATGGATAGGGCTGATAACTCCTTTGTTATATTTGGTGCTGAGGGTGAAATAGAATGGGTTAACGATGGATTTAACAGACTATATGGTTATTCCATTGATGAATTTAAAAGAAAGTTTGGACGTACTGTTTACCAGGCTAGTAAAAACTCTGAAATAAATATAAAAGTTGATAAATGTGTTAAAACAAAAAAATCCATTAACTATGTGGCTGAATGTCAAACCCGATCGGGAGAGTTTAAATGGATTCAGACAACTTTTACACCAATAGTATCGCCAACAGGTAAAATAGAGCGATTTATTGCTATTGAAACAGATATTACAAAACTCAAAGAAACTGAAGAGGCTTTAAATCAGAAGAATGAATATATGATGGCGCTTACCAATCATTTAAAAAGTGCCAATACGCTTCTTGAAGAACAGCAACGTGAGATTAATCAGCAAAACAAAGCTATAGAGGAGGAAAGAAAAAAGTCAGAGGATTTATTATTGAATATATTACCTTTTGAGGTAGCAAGGCAACTTAAATCTAAAGGGGAAGCCAAACCAAGGAATTACAAATTTACGACCGTTTTATTTCTCGATTTCAGAAACTTTACGCAATTAACTCAGGAATTATCGCCTACCGATTTGGTACAGAATCTTGATTCATATTTCACGCATTTTGATGAAATTGTAGAAAAACATTTTGTAGAAAAAATTAAGACTATTGGTGATGCATACATGTGCGTAGGTGGTTTACCATTACGGAACCGAAGTAACCCTTTTAATATTGTTTTGGCGGGTCTTGAAATGCAGCAAATAATAAATGATCTTGTAGAAGAGACTAAAACACCTGAGGGTTTAGACTGGAGATGCAGAATAGGTATTCATACAGGACCCGTAATGGCCGGGGTAGTAGGGAAGAAAAAGTACATTTATGATATCTGGGGAAATACCGTAAATATTGCTGCTCGAATGCAACAAGAAAGTGAAGTGGGCATGGTAAATATATCGGGTAAAACTTACGAAGAAATAAAAGATTATTTTGATTGTACTTATCGTGGTAAAATAGCCATGAAAAATTCAAACGAAGCCGATATGTATTTTGTTATTAGGCTAAAACCTGAATATTCCGCTGATGAAATGGGATTGCTACCAAATGAAGCTTTCCTTAAAATGTTAAATTCATTATAGGCAAATAAATACTGTAAAGAAGTACCGGCATCTTGCTGGTAAGATTCATTTAACCCTCATTATAAAATTTGAATTATTAAAATGTGTTTGCCCTAAATGCTACAAGCTGGTTTAGATTTTATTGGTCTCATTAGTAGTTAAAACTATGTACTTTAGTGCATCTTGCTTTAGCTTCTACCTAAGTTGAGCGATTCGAACAAAGTGAAGAGGCGCTTTATTTAGGTATAACCCTCCCGACCTCCGGTACGGGACAGGCTGACCTAGGAATTGTTGGTTTTCACATTTTGAGTAGCC
>JAQICC010000215.1 GCA_027858735.1 Salinivirgaceae bacterium | reverse complement strand
TTTTCACATTTTGAGTAGCCTGCCCCGATTATTTCGGGGAAACGAAAAGTATGAAAACCTTACAAGACCTCAGTCGATTGAGCAGATTTGCGATAGCGAATCGCTCAATTTGGGTGTTAGTCATATATTGCCAGCGTTTTAAACTAAACCAATTAATCTTTAATTAAGAATTTTATAAAAACGTAATCTGCTATACGTGCTGATTGCAGGTACTATGCTATTTATGGATTGTAGTGATAGCGATGATGATTTATACACAATGGTTTAATAGTGATTGATGAGACCGGAACTGACGATCCAAATCAGAAAATGATATTGTCAATTTATGCTGTGTCCGATCCGAATGATTTCAGATATTCACTGTACTCTACAAAAAGAACTGTTACATTTCATGATGTTGAACCAGATGATTTTCTTGCACATTATGGTTCTAACCATACTATTGGTGAGAGAGCTGTTAGAGTTACCGTCGAAGAAGGTGCTCATATGACTATTACATTTACCAAATACACCTCAGCTCAAATTTGGATTCCGGTAGGATTTGATGGCAATGGATACTATCAAGACTATAATGAATGGAAAAATACGATTACCATCACATTTCTAACACCGTTTTAAAAATTACTACGGCATCACCCTTTATCTGAATTAAAGTAGGTTTTTCATTACATACTGTAACTTTTACTTTTACAACACCCAATCTATCGATCTGCTCTCCTTGCCTACCATTGAATTCAAATTCTGGGACTTTGCAATCAATAATTTTATTCTGTATTAAGTAGCCTCCTAAGGGTCCATTAGCGTTACCGGTTACCGGATCTTCTTTTATTCCAATTGATGGCGCAAACATTCTACCATAAGTAAAAATATCGGTACTGTCAGAATCAAAGGTAAACACAAAGTACCCGTTACAATTAATTTCTTTACTCAGCTCAGCCAATTCCTCTAAGTTGGGCGATAATTCATTTAATTTCTTTCTACTTTTTATCCCAATCATAACTTTTGAATGCCCTGTTGAAGCTATTTGAATTGGACAGTTCTCCATTCTTTCAGCTTTGTCAAGCCCCAAAGCAATTAATAACTTATCGGTAGCATCTGAAACCAAAGCTGAACTGAGCTCAAATTTTCCTTGAGTCATAATTACCGAATAGTCTCCGTCTTTTTTGATGATTTCAAACGGAAGAACCCCAATTTGCGTTTTAATTCTTAATCTACACGAATCTAAATTATTTTCTATTGCCAATGCATACATAGCAGCTATAGTGGCATGTCCGCAAGTTGGAACTTCTGTAGTCGGTGTAAAGTATCTAATTTCGCCATCGCAATCTTTATCATCGGGTGAAAATAGAAATGCCGTTTCTGAATTGTTTAATTCTCTTGCTATTAATTGCATTTCCTTATCGTTCAATCCATCAGCATTAACTACAACACCAGCCGGATTACCTTTAAATCGTTCTTTTGTGAAAGCATCAATTTGATAAACTACAAGATTTTTTCCATTTTTTATATTTTTTAAACAGCTTTACAGCATCAAAAGCATGCCAACTACAAGGGCATTTTGGTTGCTGTCTTTTTCCATTTCATACTAAGGTTAAAAGCTGTTTTATTTAGCTCATAGTTTTATGCTGAAACAAATGTTACTGTTAGGATTAAAATTATTGAGTACAAGAACAAATATTTCATGATTTTTTTATTTTTTTTTAAATATTTGATTAATTGTCTCTCATGCTTGGTATGCCTTATTATTGATATCACCCCTATTTAATTTCATAGTTTAAACGAACTGTATTGAGATACATTCATAAAAAACCAAGCTAAAAAACATAGAAAAGGAAACTATAAATATAGCAAAAAGAAAGATAATAATCTATAGTTTTGAGGTATGGTAATTTAGGGTTTCTTCCTTATATTTATTCAAATTTTTTTTTGCAAACTATTAAGTTGTAATTTAATGATAAACAAAAGCTTAATCTCAATAAACGACTACACAAAAGAGGAATATTTAGAAATTTTACGTGTTGCTGCCGAGTTTGAAAAAAAACCTATACAGAATATATTTGAAGGAAGAGTGGTTGCCACTCTTTTTTTTGAGCCATCAACCCGCACACGATTAAGTTTTGAAAGCGCAGTAAACCGTTTGGGAGGTCGAATAATTGGCTTTACCGATGCCTCATCGTCAAGCGTAAAAAAAGGTGAATCGCTAAAAGACACTATTTTAACAGTAAGCAATTACTCCGATTTAATTGTAATGCGTCACCCGCTTGAAGGCAGTGCACGTTATGCCAGCGAGGTTGCTACAGTACCTATCATTAATGCAGGCGATGGAGCCAATCAGCATCCCACCCAATGTTTATTAGACCTATTTTCAATTCAAAAAACACAAGGAACACTTGAGAATCTAAAAATATCAATGGTTGGAGACCTTAAATATGGTCGCACAGTACATTCCCTAATTATGGCTATGTCGCATTTTAATCCAACCTTTAATTTTATTTCCCCCGACGAACTTAAAATGCCCGATGAGTACAAAATGTTTCTTGATAAAAAAGGCATTAAATATAAAGAATATTCCGATTTGGCAGGAAACATTAAAGATTCAGACATTCTTTATATGACACGTGTTCAAGGTGAACGTTTTGCCGACCCACTCGATTATGAAAAAGTTAAAAATGTGTATATTCTAAAAAACCGCATGCTTGAGAAAACAAAAGATAACCTTAAAGTTTTGCATCCGCTACCACGTGTAAACGAGATTAATACTGATGTTGACGACAACCACAAGGCTTATTATTTTCCTCAGGCATTAAATGGGGTATATACACGTCAGGCTATAATGGCAAAAATTTTAGGATTAAAATAAAACGGTTTTTAGCACAAAAACAAAAAAGCGATGAAAGAAGATAAAACACTAAGCGTAAGCGCTATACAAAACGGAACAGTAATTGACCATATACCAGCTAAAAGCCTTTTTACAGTTATTACAATTTTAGGACTCGATAAATTGGGTGACAATCGAATGACCTTTGGTACAAATTTTCAAAGCAAGCAGCTTGGATTAAAAGCTATTATTAAGGTATCGGGTAAATATTTTGAAGATAGAGACATTGATAAAATAGCCTTGGTGGCTCCCACAGCAAAACTAAATATTATAAAAGAATACAAAGTTGCAGAAAAACGAAAAGTAAAGGTACCTGAAGATGTTAAAGCAATAGCCAAGTGCATGAATCCAAATTGCGTAACCAATAACGAAGAAATTGAAACAAAGTTTGCTGTTATTGTCAAAGCCGGAAGTATTTCATTAAAATGCCGCTATTGCGAAAAAATTACGGATCAAGCACATATGAAGATTATTAAATAGTGCACTTCGACTTCGCTCAGTGCCAAAATCCAGATAACTTTTAACTGCTGAAGACTGAAGACTGGTCTACTCTACTATTCTTCTAACTATATCACTTGCATTTACATATTTTACAAGCAATTCTTCAGCATAATCTAGTGCCGGTATTACATCTTCTTTCCCTGTATAACCATTAATATTCATAAAAAACCTTGAGGTTTCTAATCGAATAGCTGTTCTAACTTCATCGCTTGTTGGAGTTCCAATAGCACTTTTTTCGTCGCGTAAAATAGGTAGGTTTTGGATATTTAACATGCCTTTCCCAATTCCTTCGTAAGGCTCTCCTTCCCGTCCAATTCCAGCCTCCACATTACCAACCATATAATCCACATCAAAACCGCCAATAGAATATCCGGTTTTTAATGACAATAAGTTAACTAAATCAACCAAGGTATTTATCTGGTACAAACTATCTCCTTTTACAATCCTACGCATTAATGCTTCTGCCGATGGACGATATCGCCCAGGCTTTTTTCCGCAAGCTAAATACATATTTCGTGTGGCTGTAATTTGCGGATTGGTTTTTATAGTTTCCATCGTGTATTGGTCTCTAATTTCTCTTGACACCTTTTCTATTTCATCCCAAAGCTCATTGCTATGATCAGAATTACTCACATGGCATACAAGAGTTCCTAAAGCCATACCAGGATTTTTTTCTTTTAACTCCTTACTAATTAAAATTCTGAACTCATTCATATTTTTCCACTTTACAATAATAAACAAAACTAACAGAACAAAATTAAATTGTTAGCCACATATTTAATAATTTGGCCCAACTTAAAAATCCCTATCAGACGTTTCTGATAGGGATTTTTACTTTCAAATACTAAAAGCTCAATTTACTTTTTTTCATAAACTCTTACATAATCAATAACCATTTTCTGGGAAGTTATGGTTTCATCTATTCCTTTGGCTCCACCCCAGCCACCTCCCATGGCAAGGTTTAATATAATATTTTGTGGAATGTCAAAGGGCCAAGAATTTTCCACATCGGTTTTTTCATAAGTGAAATAATGTTCCCCATTAAAAAACATATAAATATAGTCAGGTGTCCATTCTAAAGTGTAAGTATGGAATCCGTTTGTCATATCAGGAATTGGAATTGTCGCTGAAACTTGATTGCCAATTTTAAAATAGTAGGCTCTGCTATGCACAGAAGCATGAGCAACACCTTCATCTTTTACAGTATCTCGTTCAAAAGCAACACTCTCCATAATATCAATTTCGCCACAATATGGCCATGAAATTTCATCCACATAAGTATCTCCAAGTGTCCAACCTGCAGCCCAGTTACCTCTTGCAATAGGCACCTTAGCTTTAAACTCAATTTTACCATATTTAAAACTAACTTTGCCTCGAGTTGTTAAACGAGCCGAAGTCCATTTATCATTATGTTTGTTTTTCAGCGCTTCAATTACTAATTTTCCATCTTCAATTCTGGCATTTTTAGGGTCATTATCGGTATAGTACTGATCCTCAAAATTTCCCCAACCCCAATCGCCAACATCGAATATCCATTTTGAAGTATCTACAGTTTCGCCATCAAATTCATCGGCCCAAACAATTGACCATTCCTCACCATCCGTTTTTTGAGTCATATGAACGGGAGTAACTTCGTGCTCTTTCATTAAAGTGAACTTAATGTAATCAATATTTACAGCCTTATTGAAAAACACTCTCATTTTATGTAAACCCTTGCTTAACGGGCTACCATCAACACTTAGAATTTTAAATTCTGGAGCAAGACCGGCATAGGCAATATTGCCTGTTACATTATATGTTCTATCATCGGTGTTATCAATATGGTCTTCAATGCACATATACATTTCAGCACTATCCGATGAGGCATAAATTTCTGTTTTATACCTTCCGGCAACAGGCACATCTAAATCAAATCTAATTTCGCCTTCTTTCGAAGCGGAAATATATTTCGATCCACTTTCTTCGATCGCACCGACTTCAAAACCATCACTTACTAAATCTTCAGCCTCTAATACTATTTCTATAGAATTAGATTCTTCTTTTTTTTCAGACTCATTTTTTTTCGAGTTTGAACTACATGAGGCTAGTATACCTGTTATGAATATACCGAGTACAATTTTGGAGTATTTTTTTTTCATAATATAAAGTTGTTTGTTTGGTAACGACTACTAAATTGACTTTGAAAATACTAAAAAAAAGTACACGCTAACAACACTTTCTTATTTTTTAGGGTACCTACCTTCCCCTACACGCTAACAAAACAACAAATACCTAACATGCTACTAATTGAATTTGTGTTTATTGCGCGGGCATCAGTAATTATTAATACAAAATATATCATTTTACACCTAAGTAATTTTAAGTACCCTTGAACTTATAGTTTTAAGATATATAATAAAAAAACCACCTCAAATGAATGAGATGGTTAATAATATAATATCTGATTGTATTAAAAACTTGCTTGTAAATTTAAGAAAATTCTACCTTCATCGTCTTTGTTATCAGCAGCATGCATTGTATGCTGATAGTTTAAAGCAAATTTCACATTTTTGCTGACGGCATACTCACAACCGGCAACTAAAAAATTACCATCACTACTTTCATTCCAAGGTGTCATTCCTCCATTTCCATTATCAATTTCAACCGAACTTAGCATATCAAAACGTCCAAAAACATTTATTTTATCAGATGCTTTAACATTTGCAACAAAAGAAATACCGCTATAATCATTTCCATCATTAAGCTTATGATTTGTTTGCATTACATATTCAACGCCAAAACGAACAGGATTTAACTTTACCCCAACGAAACCAACCAATGTGGTTTGCATGGTATCTGAAAAAGATAATGCATCACCATAAAAACGTATTACCAATTGCTCAACAGGATTCATCGTTAAACCAAATGTTGTTTTAAAATTATTGGTAGCTGCTTCTTGTTCAACACCATATCCTTCGCCATTTATTAATGAAACATCGGTTGAAATTAAATCTGATATTTTATAGGCAGCAAACATACCAAGATCAGCACTTGCACCAAACTTTTTAGTATCCTGAAAACTTTTAACCACATAACGGTAACCAAAGAACTTCTCTTGAGTTTTAAACTGAAATGCATCTGCCAATCCGACCTGAACTTTTAGGTTGTCATACTTATATTGTAAATAGGCATTTTTAAAGAAAGCACTTCTTTTCTTTTCTACCTTGTCATTACCCATATCAAGTTTAACATTCGTTGAAAAGCGATCATCAATAGTATACTTATAGCCAAAGTAAGCTCTTTGAACTTCAAAGGCGCTTTCCTTTCCAAAATCGGTGGCAAGGGTGTTGAAATTACCAAATAAGGTTCCATAAACCGTTCCCTTTTCGTACCAAGACAATTCTTTTTTCTCCGTTTCTTGTGAAAAAACCCCAAGGCTCAAAAAAATTCCAGCCAATAAAATCATTAAATGTTTTAAATTCTTCATCTGTTTATTGTTTAAATTTTAGTGTTTTACTATTACCCAAATTGAGCGATTCGCTATCGCAAATCTACTCAATCGACTGAGGTCTTGTAAGGTTTTCATACTTTTCGTTTCCCCGAAATAATCGGGGCAGGTTACTCAAAATGTGAAAACCAACAATTCCTAGGTCAGCCTGTCCCGTACCGGAGGTCGGGAGGGTTATACCTATGTAAAGCGCCTTTTCACTTTGTTCGAATCGCTCAACTTAGATCCTAATCGTTGCAATTAATTAATCGAAATCAACCGTATCCCCATCATGAATTATAATAAACTTTGTGCTTTTAAAATCTTCGAAAAATCCTTTGAAATCTGATTTAAACTCCTCTACATCAGGATCACTTAGCAAGTTCGTTTTTTTTATCTCACTCCATAAATTTTGAAACGAGCTGCCAATAGAATCAATCACGATATCAATATTAACTTCGTCCCAATTCTCGTCAAGTTCACCAGAAAACTCTTTAAACAGGCTATCCATATCAACCTCGTCGGAATTGGAATTAGAGGTTGAAATATCATACGTGTTTATAATCGTATTTTCTTCCGCGCTTATCTTATCAGCATCTACTTTAATGTAAGTTTTGCTAGCCGATTTTTCCGTAGCCTCAATTTTATCAGGCTCTTTCCAATTATCGTTATTTATATTAAAAACATACAAACCATGCGTAAGCTTTGAATCAATAGATACAGGATCGGTAGTAAATTGCTGTACTAAATTTTCAATAATTAATTTAGCTTCAGCGCTGGTTTCATGAAACGTAGTATCGAGAACTACTTTATCTTCATGGATTATTTGAACTTTAATGTCTTTTTTTTGAGCACTTGCAGTCTGATATACAAGCAAAAAGCTTACTATTAAAAGAATTAGTTTCATTTTCATAGGTGACATATTTTAAAAACACAAAATACATGCTAACCTGAAATTACTCACAACAATATTTTTTTTTGTTGGTATTCGTGAATTTCATTTCAGGTGATATTTATTAGTTCATAATCATTTCTATTTTCAAAAGCACTCATGATTTCACTTCGTTCAATTAAACAACTTTTACACGCTTATTGACAATATCATTTAAATAAATTTTTCAGCAAAAATATTCTTATTATCTACAAAGCTAATTCGCTCATTGTCAAATCTTAAAATCACAACCCCAAAAGTTTATGAATAACAGATGCTCATCACAATAAAAAAGATGCGTAAAATTATCACATAAAATATTAGTCAAGCTTTAGTACAGCCAAGAAAGCTTTTTGTGGTACTTCAACATTTCCTACCTGACGCATACGCTTTTTACCTTTTTTCTGCTTTTCTAACAATTTACGCTTACGCGTTATATCGCCACCATAACATTTGGCTGTAACATCTTTACGAACAGCCTTAACCGTTTCGCGCGAAATAATTTTTGCACCAATAGCAGCTTGTATCGCTATATCGAATTGTTGGCGAGGAATTAATTCCTTAAGCTTTGAGCACATACGACGACCTAAATCAACGGCATTGTCAACATGAATAAGCGCCGATAAAGCATCAACACTTTCACCATTAAGCAGAATATCGAGTTTAACCAATTTTGCTGGTTTAAAGTCAGTTATATGATAATCGAAGGATGCGTAACCTTTAGAAATACTTTTCAGCTTGTCGTAAAAATCAAAAACAATCTCAGAAAGTGGCATATCGAATGTTACCTCAACACGGTTACCGGTTAAATAAACCTGGTTTTTTAGAAGCCCACGTTTGTCAATGCATAATTTCATAATATGCCCAATGTAATCGGCCTTTGAAATTATTTGAGCATGAATATACGGCTCTTCAATAAAATCGATGGTGGTTTCTTTTGGCAAGCCAGAAGGATTGTGCACTTCAATTTTTTCTCCTTTTTTGTTAATTACATTAAACGATACATTGGGAACCGTTGTAATTACATCCATACCAAATTCACGATCTAAGCGCTCTTGAATAATTTCCATGTGCAATAAGCCCAAAAATCCACAACGGAACCCAAAACCTAGTGCAGCGGATGATTCCGGCTCAAAAGTAAGTGAAGCATCATTTAACTGAAGTTTTTCAAGCGAAGCACGTAAATCTTCATAATCATCGGCATCAACAGGGTAAATACCTGCAAACACCATAGGTTTAACATCTTCAAAACCTTCAATACCTTTTTCACACGGATTGCTAATTTTTGTAATGGTATCTCCTACTTTAACTTCTTTCGACGTTTTAATACCTGATATAATATAACCTACATCCCCAGTTCTCAATATTTTGCGTGGTTCTTGTTCCAACCGTAATACGCCAACTTCATCGGCTTTATATTCTTTGTCTGTATTTACGAATTTTACTAAATCACCTTTGCTAACTTCACCACTTACAACTTTTATGTAAGCTATTATACCACGAAAGGAATTAAAAACTGAATCGAAAATAAGTGCTTGAAGAGGTGCATTTGCATCTCCTTTTGGTGCTGGAATCTTTTCAATAATATCTCTAAGTATATCATCAACGCCCATCCCGGTTTTACCGCTTGCCTCAATAATAGTATCACGATCGCATCCTATTAAATCAACAATTTGGTCTTTAACCTCATCGGGCATAGCCGAAGCCATATCCATTTTGTTAAGCACCGGAATAATTTCAAGATCATGTTCAAGAGCCATAAATAGGTTAGAAATGGTTTGAGCTTGAATTCCTTGGGTAGCATCAACAATAAGCAATGCCCCTTCGCAGGCAGCTATAGAACGCGATACTTCATATGAGAAATCGACGTGTCCGGGAGTGTCAATTAAATTTAGAATATAGTCGGTACCCTGATAATTATAATCCATTTGAATGGCATGACTTTTTATCGTTATGCCGCGTTCGCGTTCCAAATCCATATCATCAAGTACCTGAGCTTGCGAATCACGCTCTGAAACCGTATTGGTAACTTGAAGCATTCTATCTGCCAAAGTACTTTTACCATGATCAATATGTGCTATGATACAAAAATTACGAATCTTATCCATTTAATTAAGTTAAGCGATTAAAATACTCGAACAATTAAAATTTAAATACTTCCGATTTAATTGACAAATAAAACTTGTACTCAATTCCATCACAATGTATTTTGCGCAAAGATATCAAAAGAATCTTTACGGGAAATATATATTTTTACAAAAAAAAACCGCAAACAAACAGCTTAATGCTGTAAATCTGCGGCTTAACTATATTATTAAAGAGGGTTTTAATTTCTACGAAATTTCTCCTATTCTTTATCAATATTCAGTATGCTTATCCAATCGTTTCATTGTAAGCATCTGCCGATAACAAATCATCAGCTTGAGAAGCATCTGTAATTTTAATTTTCACCATCCAACCAACATTATAAGGATCAGAATTAACGGTTTCCGGAGCTTCTTCTAATTTAGGGTTAACTTCAATTATTTCACCTGTTATGGGCATAAATAAATCGGATACCGTTTTAACGGCTTCTATTGTACCAAATGTTTCCCCTTTCTCAATGGTTTCTCCTTCGGTTTCTATTTCAACAAATACAATATCGCCTAATTGTTGTTGGGCATAATCGGTAATACCCACAGTGGCAATATCGCCATCAATCTTTATCCATTCATGATCTTCGGTATACATTAAATTAGCTGGAACACTCATAATATTTATTTTTATTCAGTTTGTTTATTAAAATATAGTAACAAAAATAGCCTTTTTTTGATGAAAAAAGATGCGCTAAATCAATTATGCTAAAATTTTAGTTATTGTTATACAACAGCGCTATTGAGCCAACGAGAAACGTATTCTAAACCCAAATTCAGTATTGGCCGTTTTATAAAGGCCCACAAACGGATTGTTCCTATTATGATCGTAATACGCTTGCAAAGTAAGTTTTTCGCTTAATTGATAGTCGGCTGTAAACTTAAAGGTTACTATACGCTGCCCGGTTGTTAACTGACTTTGATTTTGAGCTAAATCGTGTGTTATACTTGAGTTATCGCGTATGGAAAAATCGGCACGTAAATTCAGGTCACTTACAATGGGCTTGCCATTAATTACCATTTTTAATTTATCGAACCGGTAACCTGTTCCCACAGTATACTCCCAAGTATAAACCTCAACCATCTGGTTATTTGATAGATTCATGTTCATACTACGGGTTTTCTTGTACTCGAATTTTGTAAGTACGTTATTTTTCCATGTCATATCAATACCAAAAAGGGGTACAAACTGTTCGCTTGCCGCAAAACTTGAAATGGCATACTCCGATACAAAGGTAGAAGAATCGGTACCTCCTAGGTTATAGGAGTATCCAATATTTTCAGCTTGATCGTAATCATAGGCAATATTCGATCCAAAATTAGCTACTGTGAACGTAGCCATATAGCCGTGTGAAATAGAAATATTTCTAAATCTTTTCCCTAGAAAGTCAATCTTTTTGAGGCCATCAAATTTTACACGCCAACTTGGTCTAAAATTTTTCCAGCTTTTAAAGTTCTTATCAATACTATTCACATCGCTTCCTGTGTAAGCAGCTAAAAATGCAGGAATTGCTACATCAGGGTTTGTACTGTTATATCCAAAAGGAAACAGCGTATCGTTATAGGCTCCCATCTCATATTCTTTATCATATTGCATCGCATTTTCTCTTCGCCCAGCAGCCAAACGCCAAGCTACATCATACAAATTATTTTTATATTCTTTAAAGGTTTCTGTTTCACGATCGGAAGAAGTTGTTTTACTATTAAATGCCGTGCTAAGCATCCAAATATTTACATTGTAACTGCCTGTTGACATTCGGTTCTCTAAGGTATAACTATCTCCTTGTCCCGGATAAATATATTGCCTCATGTTTTGGGTTTCGCTGCGTAATCCTGCAAAATCAATGCGTATGCCGCGAATGGGTTGATACTGCGCCTTAAAATTGTAGCTCATATTATTGGTGGTAGCATAGGGGGGTACCAAACCTGCACTATCAATTAGCATATTATTGCCAACTAAATAGTCAACAAAGGCAGAATCGTCGTACTGCCAACCAAATGCAAATGGTAAGCCCGGCGATTGATCTAAGTTTGAAAAATCATGATCAGGATCGTAACCTGCAACCATAGTACCTCGAGTATTGGTAACCGATCCGGAAATTTGTTTTAAACCGGTTACTGCTAATCCAGTATATTCTAAGGCAACTATTAATGGGTTCGAGTGTATTTCTTTTTTTCCTGCAACCTCAACAATAAGGTCTTCAGCATCTCTTTCAAGGGTAACTTCAACTCTATTTTCGTTAATTATTTCAAAGGTTGAATTAACAACATTTCCATTTGCTTGCTTTACAGTAACTTTTATCTCCTCCTCAGTTCCTAGATTATGCGATATTCTACGAGCAGTGCCCCCTTTAAATCGCAATTTATCTTTTGTAAAATTCACATCTTCAAACAGTGCTTTGTTTCTCTGCTTTTTAGACTTTTTATACTTCTTATCCAAATCATCGAGAAAACCAATTTTTCTATACAGATTTTTCATGTTAAACTGGCTATTCAACGATAATTGCTGGGTGTTTTTTATGGTATTTCTTAAGTCAACAGAACCTGGTTTCACAGTTGACCCACGTTTCCATTCGTAAGAACCCCCATAACGCGCATTGGCTGACACCCAATTTAATAACGGAATTTTATTTATAGGAATGGTATATGAAGCGTTAAACTTCTGATTATATAAATTTGGTGTTCCGAACGACTTAATAGAATTCCATACGGAATCTTTAAAAACTTGATAATCTTCCCTATTTTCTTTGTTAATTTCACCATAGGGTTCCATAATTAGGGCATTGGTATTGGTGGCAAAATCGAATTTTAATCCTTTTGAAAAGTTATACTTAATATCAAACTGACGATCCCAACTAAAATTCTTATTGTATGTTGTTGTAAAAACTTGATCGGGATTGTTAAGATTTCGCAACAATCGTTCACTATACCTTCTGTTCATAGTTGTGCGAAACGAGACCTGCTGAGGCGCATAATAGAAATTAAAATCGCCAATAAGCCTTAGTGCCGGTTTACGAAGTAATTGATTTTTCTTAAAAGGCTGAACATTTTTAGGCTGGTTATTATACACGTAATTTAACGATCCCATGTAGTTTTTAGTATCGTCGTATTTAATACCCACATCGTGATGCGCTAATTCACTATAAGAATATGATGCACTCAGATTTGATGGACTATAAAAACGTGCTTTACCTTTACCACTTCTCCCAACACCTACATTAGTGAAGTTTATACTTCGTCGCTCGGTTAAATCTTGTACTTTATTAATTAGGTCTTCCTTTTCGTTTTCGGTAAGGTTCGGATCATTTAGTGTTGTCTCAAGCTTCACATCCTGGTCGAGTGGATTATACTCTGGGTTTATTGCTGTGCGAGAATACCCTAAAAACATGGGAACACGTATGTTAGCTTCTTTAGGAAAGAATTTACCGAGTTCAACATTGGTTGAAACATCAACTTGATTGGTTTCTTCTTTAGCTCGTTCGTTTCCTTTTTGCTCAATACTTCCAAAGCCTGCCTTTGTTGTACCCCCTGCAAATGAAACTGTTCCAAAGTCTGCAAGTCGCGCGCTCATTCTACCAGTGGCAGCCCAACCGCCTTTTTCATCAAAGTCGGTTAAACGTAATTCGTTCACCCAAACTTCTACAGATTTTGGTTGTCCATCATCATTAAAGTCAGGATTATTATATCGTTGCTTTGGGTTTCGAACCCCAATCATAATTGTATTTACGGTGGCAATATTTGGATTACCCTTTACTATTATTTGTCTATCGCTAACGCCATCCTTAGTAATATACTGATCGGTATAGGTAATATCTGAATTAACAGCGCGCATGGCATCATTTCGTTTAAGTTTAGCTGCAACTAAGGTTTCAAAATCAATGACCATATTGTTATTCTCAGGCCATACTTCTTCACCTCTTGAGCTACCTTCAGGTGTAACCTCAAGGGGCACTTCATACTCATAATAATTATCGGTAAAATCAGATCCTATACGTACAAAACATGAAATATCTTTATTGGAAATTTCCTGCTCACCAAGCATTGATTCAGCATGAATATACATTTTCATTTTACCATAATCACGCATATCCATATTAATGGTTTTAAAAACAGCCTTGGAATAACCATCTTCAAGCTCCTTAATTTTTATGGACATCGATTGTTCATTCAGCTGAGTTAACTGAGGGTTACTTGGGTCTTGCTGACGATCAACTCCCGGTGGTAATACATAATTCACAGGATCGCGCGATCCATGCTCTTCAATATTTACCGTTGCAATGGTAAAAGGTTTACCATCGGGGTCATAGCTTTCATCAATATCACCAACGGTTTCTCCCCCTTCTTTAATGGCAAAATCGTACTTACGCCATTCGCTGCGCACCAATTCAAGTCTGGCAAAACGTAAAACAATAGGTTCTTTCCAACCCTTCATAAACAATCGCATAAAACGAATTGACTTAAAATCTTGAATTCCTCCATAACCTATTCCTGCACTAACCGGAATTTTAAATTGATACCAATTTACTGGCACTTGATCATCGTTAGCCAATTTTGCCATTGCCGAAACCTTATTAGTAATGAAATCTCCTGCTTCAAGTTTGCCGGCCTCAAGATTAACTACATACTCATAAAAAGCTTCGTTTTCATTCAATGTAAAATCGCCATTAATATCCTCTACATCGGGATTTTGCTGTCCAACTAAACTAACACTTGAAGAGCTTACCGGGGTATTGCCCTCTTGGTCGTTATAATCTTTATAGCGCTCCAATACTCCAAAATCGCCATTATTATAATAGGAATCTCTAAAGTGACGGTAATTATCATTCGAGGGATCTTCCTTAATTTTATCTAATATATCGTTACTAACTTCACCTTCAAGATCGTTTATATAATCTTGGAAAAAGAGTAATTCATCGTCTTCAGGAGCCCCTGCAGAATGTAAGTTGCTCCCCAAACCATCAAATCCCACATCTTGTCGAGGTCGTAAGTCTGCATCATTCACAAAGGCAGGACTAGCCGGTTGTATTGCTGGTACTCTACCCCATTGTGTTTCAACAAACTTCGAAGGATCAACCGGATCATCAGTGGGCATTCCATGCTCTAAACTTTTTCTACCATCTTGTAATATATCTTCCGATACATTTCCTAAATGAAAATACAATTGACCACCTGAACTAGCACTACTATCATCTACAAATGGATCCATCAGCCAAAATTGAATGTACTCCACATTCTGAGCCTCAAAATCGTTGGTGGTCAATTCACGCATAATGCCACCCCATCTTGTTTCCGGAGCCTCAAGTTTACCACTACCATCTTGTTTTAAACCTGCTGAATTATCCGTTGCTTCAGTTTCAAAATTATAGGGGCCTCGTTCATTTGGATAAAAAGCCAAATCGAGCGTAGATATTTCTGTTGGTATTCCATTTGGAGTGTCTTTATTGGGGAAAATATCACGTTCTTGTACCCGGTAAACTTTTAAATTTGAAAGCGCTCCACTACCCACAGGAGAACCTGAACGGTAAAATATTGGATCGATTTGATACCACGCCAATTTAGCACGGTTGAAACCCGATCGCAAACTAGTATAATCTGTATGCTCAGGAAAATCTTCGGTGTGCGGTATACTTGACATAACCCAACCGGTTTTATTCCTAAGGTCTATACTAGATTCGCTCCCTTCAAAATCATCAATATAAGCATTCCCATCTTCACCAATAGCTGAATTATGCCCTGGAGCCAATTGTGCAAATTCACCCTCTAGGGTAATGGATGATTGCTCTTTGGTTTCAATAAATGGCAGAAAATCCACCATTCGGGTTAAGAAAGGCACATCGGTTCGGTACGAACCATTTAATCCCCAAATAGTATTGCTTATGGGTTCTTCACCCATATTTACTTTTTGTGTTAATGGTCGCTCTGTTAAATTCATTACAGTAGCACCCAAATTAAAATCGGAATTAAAACGATAATCGAGGTGGGTACCCATTAACGTTTTGCTTTGTATGCTAAACATCGAGTTACTTTCAAGCGAAATTTTTATGGGTGTTCCTGAGGCCAAATAGCTCTCATTTAAAATTTTTACTCTCCCCATATTGTAATCAACCGTATAGTCCTGGTTTTCTTGCAGAATGATTCCACCTGCAGTTACCTTAACAGAACCTTCCGGTATATTAAATGAGTTCAAGAAAATTTCAGACCCTCCGCTTGATTTATAGGAACCGGAAAGAAAATATTTGTTTTTTGAAGTAACTTGTTCTGCTTTATATTGCGTGGAATCGTAAAGAGCCTGAAATGTTAATTTATTGGCAATATCCTCGGTTTCATCAGGGCTTTTATTACCAGGGTTATTTTTATCGGCCAAAATCAATTGTTTCATATAACCCCCAAAAGGCTCAAGCATAGGGAATATAATTTTACCGTTGCTGCTTTTAATGGTTACTCCTTCAAGAAAATCAAAAACGCCATCGCCCATTGGCACATAGTCACCATTGGTGTTGTAATTGTCGAGATTTAGTAGTCTCAGAAATTTTTCATCCTTTAAAGAATCACTCAACACCCCTCTTTTATCAGGTATATTAAACAAACGTGTGCCCGTTTCATCATCATAATACTCAACTTCAAGCATAAAATCAGACTTATTTACCTGATATGCTCCAATGGAATAGATGTTTTTCATCATCAGTTTCCAGTTGGGGTATCTTGGATTAAAGTTGGTTCCTTTTAGCAGTTTTAAATACATAACTGCTGGGTTTTGCATACCATCAGAAGCAAATTCACCTACCTGATATATATCACCATTATAAGTGTATTTGTATGCAACAGCCAATACTTCATCACTATTTAATGAGGAGTTCAGTGATATATAACCTAATTTAGAATCGTATGTAAAATCGTTTTGATCAAGTTTACGTGCGTATTCAACTTTCTCATAATCTTTGCCACCTTCAAAACCTTCAGCTTGTAAAGTACGGGTAATATTATAAATTGCTCTGTCAGTACTGTCTTGCGGTAATGCTTCATATAAGCTATTTGCATAGTTATCTGGCATCGACTTTAGGCCTGTTTCAAGATCTCTATCAAAAAGTATTTTTTCTGGCGGCCTATTATATATGCTATACTCAGGTTGATTTTCGCCTAAGTCCATAAATGCTACCATATTTCTGGCATTCTCAGTCTTTCGGGTAGTATTGGTAACCCAAACTTCAATTTGTTGAATTTCAATGGTTGAATTTACAGTTTGTGGGTTTTTTAAGGCTTCATCGTATTTCGAACGAAAATAATGAGCTAAGAAAAAGTGTCTGTTTTTATCGTAAAAAACTGCAGGAATGCTATATTCACTTTTTTGAGCTCCGCCTTCTACAGTAATGGTTTTTGTCTCTCCCTCTTGCTGCGAGAATACACTGGTTACATATAAATTTCCGAATTTTAACTCCGACAAAATACCGAACAAACTTTGACTCCCTGAAATTAATGATGTGGTTAAAGGAAGTGAAACATCACCTGCTTCAATTTTTTGAATAATATCATCCTCTTTACCCTGGTAACGCAAATTCATGGTGTTGTCGAAATCAAATTGCGATTCGGTATTGTAATTCACCCGCATTTCAAGGTTATCACCAACTTTTCCTACAACACTCATTTGAATTTCTTCTTTAAAATCGAAGGTAGTATGACGTTGGAGTTCCACAGGCTGGCTTGGGTTCTCGCTTTTTGAAATTTTAACCCCAAATTTTAATGAGGCCGAACCAGAAGGTTTTATATCAATAGTATTACTTCCAAAAATGGTTTCAAAAGCTTCGCTTCCCACATTAATTTTAGGAATAAGCGATCCTTGATTCTCAAAGGTTTCGCTCTTGTATTTATCGCGCCATGTTTGCTCTAATTTATCTTGAATATCGAAGGTGTTAAACTCTTCAAAACTCATGGAATAAGGTGGCACATAATCAACATTGCCAATTTTATGTCTTATAATGTATTGATTATTCTTAACATCATATTCAACCACCCGTTGTACATTGCTGGGCATTTTCATATTAATATTCGAACTTGGCTTTTGAGGGCTATACGGACTGGTTGGTTGTGGTGTTACTTTATACGGCAAGTTTGTTGAATCAGGTTCATTCTGACCCAAAGCAACAGTGTAATTTACAAGCAGTATAAGTAAGGAAAATATAAAGAAAAAAAAACGTCTCAAATACACAATGAACTGTTTACTTTAAAATGATTTTAGTGCCTGTTTTACCAACTCTTCAACTTCTGCCTTCGGATTAGCACTCAATATTTTATCAAGCACCTTATCCACAGTATTTTTAGCAAAACCTAACATTACTAATGCAGATAACGCTTCTTCGTGATTTGTATTGCTTTGAGAGCGTAAAAAATCATCTGAAATCTCCGATTTTCCAACTTTATCTTTTAAATCGACAATAACTCGCTGAGCAGTTTTTGCCCCAATACCTTTAACACTATTTAATACTTTTACATTCCCTGTTAAAATTGCTTCTGTAATTTCTGAAGGGCTTAAGGATGATAACATCATTCTGGCAGTATTTGCACCAATTCCCGATACCGAAATAAGTTGGCGGAAAATCTCTCGCTCGCCTTTATTGTAAAATCCAAAAAGCATATTAGTATCTTCACGAATAACCTGATGAATAAAAACTACAGCTTGATCTTTGCCCGATAAAGCTGAATAGGTATTTAAAGAGATACTAATAAAAAATCCAATTCCTTGGTTATCAATAACTACTGAAGCAGGGGTTAGTTCTGCAATTTTACCTTCGATGTATTCGTACATATGTTTTATTTGCTAAAGCTTAGAATCGCGCAAAACTATAAAAAAAAGGGAAGTCCGGAAAATTAGTAGCTTAAAAGTTTTGGTATTCGTTTTTTCAGTATTCAGTATTCAGTGATTGGTATTCAGTATTCGGTAATTACATCATCTACAAAATTATAGCTGCGGTTTGCAAAAAATGTTCGATTTATTAATCATAGACTGAAGCATTTTACCAATTGATTCACACTTTATTGTTAGCGAATTTTTCACAGACTCTTCAATGTAATTGCATTCAAGGGAAACCTCCAACCAATGTTGCGTTTCAAATTGCTCAGAATCAGCATCTGTTAATTTTGATATAAAATGTTTTTCATACCTCCGCTTTCCCCACGATTCCCCAATTTGAGCTCCAATTGATCTTGACGAACGTCTTATTTGATCTGTCAAAGAATATTTTTCTTCAGATGGAAACAGTTTTGTAATGATGAAAATTTCAAATGCTAACTCTCTTGAAAGTTTGTATACTTGAAGCTCTTTAAAACTATTAACATATGCCATATCTTCTAACTTACTTTGTAAAACCCGATTACTGAATACCGAACACTGAATACCTACACTATAAAGTTACTTTTTAATCACAGACACTGCTTTTTCAATACGCAAAACCGTTTCTTCTTGCCCAATCATTTCAATAATGTCAAACAGGTCAGGTCCTTTACCAGCTCCAACTATACATAAGCGTAAGGCATTCATGATAGCACCAAAACCCCATTCATTTTTTTCTATGTAATCAGAAACTGCTTGCTTTGCATTGGCAGCATTAAAATTTGGAACACCTGCAAGCACTTCTTTTATGGCAGTCATTTGCGCAGGTGTATTTTCTTTCCAGCGTTTTTTTACAACTTTTTCGTCGTATTCTGTAGGCGTTTCGAAAAAGAAAGAGGATTGTTCCCAAATATCTTTTACAAAAACGGCTCTCTCTTTAACCATGCCCACCACTTTCTCAACAAGTGCTACTTCAACTTCAATTCCCTTTTCCTTTAATTCCACAATAAATAAATTGGTAATTTCAGCATCGGTTTTTAGTGCCATATATTGGTGGTTATACCATTCCGCTTTTTTGGGGTCGAACTTTGAGCCCGACTTTGTAACTCTATCTAAACTAAAAGCAGCAATAAGCTCTTCCATAGTAAAAATTTCTTGCTCTGTTCCAGGATTCCATCCCAAAAGAGCCAATAGATTTACAAATGCATCGGCAAAATATCCTTCTTCACGGTAGCCTGAAGCAGTGTCTCCATTGGGTGCTTTCCAAAATAACGGGAATACGGGAAAACCAAGTTTATCGCCATCGCGTTTGCTCAATTTTCCATTGCCCGTAGGTTTAAGTAGCAAAGGCAAATGAGCAAACTCAGGCATAGTATCTACCCAGCCTAACGCTTCATATAACAATACATGCAAAGGCATAGAAGGCAACCATTCTTCACCACGTATTACATGCGAAATTTCCATTAAATGATCATCAACAATATTTGCTAAATGATAGGTTGGCAGTCCATCCGATTTAAAAAGCACCTTATCATCAAGTGTATCTGTATTCACATTTACATTGCCACGAATGATATCATTCATTTTTACCTCATGGTTTACCGGCATTTTAAAACGAATTACATAGGATTCTCCTGCATTCAATTTTGCATCAACCTCCTGTTTTGTTAATTTCAATGAATTATTAAGCTCAACTCGTGTTGCATTATTATAGGTAAATGTTTCTTTATTTTCTTCGCCTTTTTGACGCAAAGCACCTAACTCTTCAGCTGTATCAAAAGCGTAATACGCATGACCACTTTCAATCAATTGATCGGCATATTTCTTATATATCTCTCTTCGTTCCGACTGTCGATAAGGGCCAAAAGCTCCTCCTTCACGTATTCCTTCATCAACTTTAATACCACACCATTCAAGGCTTTCCATAATATATTCCTCGGCCCCCTCAACAAAACGGGTTTGGTCGGTATCTTCAATTCTAAGCAGAAAATCGCCCCCATGCTTTTTGGCAAATAAATAATTAAAAAGGGCTGTTCTTACTCCTCCCATATGCAAAGCCCCTGTTGGGCTAGGTGCAAATCGTACACGTACTTTTCTGTTACTCATGTTTTGTAATTTTTGCGCAAAGATAGTAATTATTGTGATGCTACTAAATGAAGGAAAGCAAGAATGAATGAATTAGCACATTGAATTCTAATTGATTCAATTATTATTGAACTACAACAATTAGAATATGTATTTGCATTATGAAAGATTTTCCAACTCCGCCTGAAGTTTTTTCGTTAACGATTTCACCACCAATTCGTAGCTATGATCAATCCATTCTTTAATTTTGGTATCAGAAATCAAACCGTCAACAAAAACAGTATTCCAGTGTTTTTTATGCATATGATAGCCCGGCTGAACACTTGAATATCTTTCACGAAGTTCAATGGCTTTTTCAGGATCACATTTAAGATTTATGCTAAGCTCCTTATCAAGACTGGTTAATGCATACATTTTATTCATAACCTTAAAAACTAAGGTTACTTGATCGAAGGGAAATGATTCTGTTACTCCCTTCTTTGATAAGCAATATTCGCGTAATTCTTCAATATTCATAAATTATATCTAGATAACTATTTAATTGTCAACATACAGTTCCAAAATTTCCTCATCATGGTATCCTCCATATAAATGAAGAATAGGTACCATCCATTCTGGTATGCTTTGATTTACAAACCGCATTCCTCCCCTAGTTAATGCATCTTGAATAATCGGATCGTCTACAAATTCATTACTCACAACAATCATATCAATTTGGTCTTTTCTAAAATTACAATTCTTAAATTCATTAAGTGTTTTATAAGGGGTAAATTGTATTGAGTCTGAAAGGTAAAAATTAGCTACCAATCCCCTCCATGGTTCATACGGATTTTGACCTACTAAAGCATGAATGTTTTTTACACTCCCTATATTAATGTGTTCTATTTCACTTACAAGCTTTATTCTACCAATATTTGCAGGTTTAAGGCTAGAAATAAATAATCCTAGGGTATTTAAACAAGTTAATAAAACAACCACTATAAATAAAACGGCTTTTGTAATTCTTCTAACTGTGCTCATTGTTACCATTTGATACGCAACAACCAAAATAACAGGAACAAAATTAACTATAGGAAACAAAAATCTTAATTCTTTATGAGCAAGTACGGAATGAATTATTAAGAATGGTATTACAATCCAAACCGCACTACTTTTATAATTTCTAAAAGCAAAATATAGCAATGACAAAACAATTAAGGATCCAAAAGGGAAAAATGCAAACCTGAAAATATAATAAGCGTAATAATACCAAGGCGATGTTCCAAAACTGTTTGCAACCTGATCTACTAAATTTACTTTAAGATAATTCCAAGGGGTGCAAACCAATTCATTATAAAACCAATAGTCTGATAAAAACCCAAGCGACACAGCGACAACAATTCCAATGAAAAAAGGCCAAAGCTTGATAATTGTTATTTTTTTTACAACTACAAACCATAAGAATAATCCTGCAATAATTATTCCTGATTGAAATCTAAAATTAAAACCTAATCCTAAAAGAAGTCCTACGACAAAAAAATTACTTGCGTTAAATTTATTCTTATTTAGAATTCCCGCCGCCAGCAAAACCATAAGCCCTGCCCATGTTTCAGATGAATACCTAACGTTAATAAATGGGAGAAACCATAAAAAATACGAAATTATTAAAAAAGCTTTCCAGTACCTTTTGTGAATAAAAGATTTACAAGACGATGAGAAAAATGAAATTGAAAACACAGCAAGAATACCCGTTAGCAACCGCAATAAAAAAGCCTTCGTAAATTGATTTGTTATATTAACATATTCAAATAAAGCGAACAACCCGCTACAAATAGTTGGCTGAAATGCTGGCCTAATTTTGGCTTTATACTCCCAGGCCAGTTCATCAGGTTTATTATTGCCACTTTTTAATTCAGCAAATTCAATAATCTGATAATGCTCATCAGCATGGTAATAGCCTACACTATAATATGATGTAATTGAATACCAGACTATTGCAATTATGAATAATGCCTTTTCAAAATTAATTTTCATCTGTTTTTAATTTTGCAACCCTACATAGAAAAGACTCTACCCAAATACCAATATGAATATCTTTAAGATCCTCAATTTATATAAAATCCGAAAAAACCAAAAGACTATTCCGCATTTTTTTTTGGTTTTGGCCTAGGATATTTTCTGCCTCCCCCTTTTTGTTTATTTGAAGGATTGCCTTCTTTCGAACCCGAATTAAATTTACCATTCCTTGATTTTTTTCCTCGGTATTTTTTGAAAGATCCAGGATCATATTTCGGACCTTCTCCAACCTCTTCGGGGTTAGGAACTTTATATATTTCCTCACCAATTAGTTTCTCAATTTGAGCAAATTTTTGCTGATCGGCCTGATTAATGAATGTTAAAGCAACGCCGGTTGACTTTGCTCTGGCAGTTCTACCCACCCGGTGAATATAATCTTCAGGATCGTTAGGACAATCATAGTTAATAATCAATCCAATATTATCAACATCAATTCCGCGTGAAACAATATCGGTTGCCACTAATATTGGAAATTTACGGTTTCGAAAACCAAGCATAACCTCTTCCCTTTCTTTCTGCTCCAAGTCAGAATGAATGGCTTTTACGTTAAATTTGGCCTTTTTTAAATCGGATAATAATTCTTTTACCTTTGACTTTGTTGAAGCAAATATTATAACGCTATCTAACTCTTTTTCAGCAAGAAGATGCTTTATTAATGGATTCTTTTGCTTATCGGATGTAAGGTATGCTGCTTGTAAAACCCCCTCAGCTGGTTTGGAAGTGGCAATGTTTATTTCTTCAGGATTATTAAGAATTGCTTTTGCCAAGTGCCTAATTTTGTGCGGCATAGTGGCAGAAAACATCATGGTTTGACGATTTTTAGGAAGATGTTTTACTATTTTCTCCAAATCTTCCATAAAACCCATATCAAGCATTTTATCAGCCTCGTCTAGTATCAGATATTCTAAATCTGAAAAATCAACATATCCTAAATTAATATGCGAAATAATCCTTCCGGGTGAAGCGACAATAACATGAGCGCCTCGTTCAATGGCCACGCGCTGTTGTTCCCAAATAGCCGCGTCATTACCTCCATAAACAGCAACGGAATCGAGACCGACGAAGTAAGCAAAGCCCTGAAACTGCTGATCTATCTGATGTACCAATTCTCTGGTTGGGGCAAGGATTAAGCCCTTTATTTTATTTTCACCAGATTTTTTTATATGATGTAAAAGTGGCAATAGGTAAGCTGCGGTTTTACCAGTTCCTGTTTGTGCGCAGGCAATTAAATCTTTTTTTGCGAGTGCTAATGGAAGCACTTTCTCTTGTACCGGGGAAGCCTCTTCAAATCCCATGGCATCAATTCCTTCAAACACTTCAGGAATAAGACTAAATTCACTAAATTTCAAATTATTTTATTTTAAATTACCGCACAAAAGTATAAAAAAACCCGAAAGCTTTTGCAATCGGGTTATATTTATTTGATTATCAATTAATTCTTAATTTATCATTCCGGCGGCAACAGTCTCGTTTGTGCCTTCATCTATTAATATAACACTTCCGGTTGTTCTATTTTTTCTGTACGAATCAAAAAACATAGGCTTGGCTGTCATTACTGTAATATTAGCAATTTCATTCATTTTAATGTTTTTATCCACTTCATCATTTTCGTATGTCTCAATATTGGTTCTAAAATTCACCGATTTAATCATACATTTCGACTCATTTGTTGTTTGACGCAACAAATATTTTTTTGAAGGATCTAAAGGTCGCTCATGAAACCAACAAACATTTAGGCTAAAAGTATTGCTTATTTCAGGTAAATTATCAGAGTGAACAATCATATCGCCACGCGAAATATCAATTTCATCGCTTAGGCGAATGGTTGCAGATTGCATAGGTAAAACTTCATCAATTTCTTCTTTATAAAAATCAATGGCTTTTATCTCCGACTGCAATAGCGAAGGAAGAATTGTAACTTTATCACCAGGTTTAAATATACCACTTGCAATACGTCCGGCATAGCCTCTGTAATCGATAAATGCTTTTTGCTGAGGACGAATAACATATTGAACAGGGAAACGACCATCGTTTAGGTTACGATCTTCGTTAATCTCAATATTTTCAAGTAAATTCAACAGTGTGGTGCCTGTATACCAATCCATATTCTTAGACTCATCAACTACATTGTCGCCTAATTTTGCCGAAATTGGAATAAAATGAGCATCTTTTACTTTAAGCTTATCAACCAATCCGTCAAGTTCAGCTTTTATATTATTATACACCTTTTCATCGTAATCAACCAAGTCCATTTTATTTATACAAAATACTATGTGAGGTAAATTTAACAGGCTTGCAATAAAGGTATGACGCAAAGTTTGCTCTAACACTCCATTACGAGCATCAACTAAAATAATAGCAAGGTTTGCTGTTGATGCTCCTGTAACCATATTACGGGTATACTGAATATGTCCGGGAGTATCGGCAATAATAAATTTACGTTTTGGTGTAGCAAAATAGCGGTAAGCTACATCAATCGTAATACCTTGCTCGCGTTCTGCACGCAAACCATCAGTTAATAAGGCTAAATCTACCTCTTCATCACCTTTGCGCTTACTTGATTCAGTAATTGCATCCAATTGATCTTCAAAAATTGATTTACTATCGTACAGTAAACGTCCAATTAAAGTGCTTTTCCCGTCATCAACGCTTCCTGCAGTGGTGAACCTTAAAAGGCTCATATCTAAATATGCTTTACTATCCATAGTTTTTAGCTGTTAGCTGTTAGCTGTTAGCTCTGAGGTGTTCACTCGGAGCTTATAGCTGATAGCTGGTTAATTTAATTTTAGTTTTTATTGATTTTATTAAACCATTTAACGCTTTCGATATTTCAATTGACTTTGACATTATTATATTAAAATCAGTCTCATTAATAAATGATCTCCTTTTAACTATTGTTAACAAAGAAACCGTTTCATATAAAGAACCCCTTGCTATATAAAGAAAATGCACAAATTCTTTTTGAGACCACCTTCCTTTGCCTTCAGCAATATTCGAAGAAACTGAAACCGACGCCGATTCAATTTGCTCTTTCAATCTATAATGCTTGTTGTTGGGTATTTTATTGTCTGCAATATCTAGCATAATATCAGCAAACTCAATTGCCATTTGCCAAACTTTTAATTCTTGATATCCAAACTGCTCCATAATTTAGTTTTCTGCTCCAAACTTATGAGCTCTCAGCTAAAAGCTATGAGCTTATTAAAAATATCCTTCTTTTTTGCGGTCTTCCATAGCTGCTTCTGATCTTCTATCGTCTGATCTACCTCCACGCTCGGTTTCACGAGCTGCAGCAACCTCACGTACAATATCTTCTAAATTATCAGCCATTGAGAGCGTTAATCCTGTACAAGTAACATCACCAATAGTGCGACAGCGTACATCAAGTTCCTCCACTTTTTCGCCTTCTTTTAATTCCATAAAGCTTTCTGCTGCTAACCACATACCATCACGATTAAACACTTTGCGCTTATGGGTATAGTATAGACTCGGCATTTCAATATCTTCCATTAAAATATATTGCCAAACATCCATTTCTGTCCAATTACTAATTGGGAATACTCTAAAATGTTCCCCCACATTCTTTTTCCCATTAAACAGATTCCAAAGCTCAGGACGCTGATTTTTAGGATCCCATTGACCAAAGGCATCGCGATGCGAGAAGAAACGTTCTTTTGCACGTGCTTTTTCTTCGTCACGACGACCGCCACCAATTGCAGCATCGGCTTTCAATTCTGCAATAGAATCAAGCAATGTACTCGTTTGTAATTTATTTCTACTGGCATCGACACCGGTTTCTTCAGTAACTTTACCATCATCAATTGATTTCTGTACGGAACCCACAACCAATTTAGCTCCAATTTTCTCGGCTAAATCATCTCGAAACTTCAATGTTTCCTGAAAATTATGCCCCGTATCAATGTGTAAAAGGGTAAACGGAATTTTAGCTGGATAAAAAGCTTTTACTGCCAGATGAACTAACAGAATAGAATCTTTACCTCCAGAAAAAAGTAAAACTGGACGCTCAAATTGCGTTGCAATTTCACGCATAATAAAAATCGCTTCACTCTCCAATTCCCTGAGATGATTCCTGTTAATTGTTTTAGTCATAAGATTAAATAATTATTTTGGGGTCCAAAATTAATATAAATATGTTAAACCCTTACGAAGGGTAGCGTATTATTTTTAGTTTATGGTATTTTAATAGTATATTAATGAACAAATTAGTCACTTTGCAGCGTACTTATTTATTTTATCTAAAACTAAAAGTTAATTAATGGGTATGTAAACCACACTCTTTTTTAGAATTGCTCTCCCACCACCATCTTCCGGCTCTAAAATCATCACCCGGATTAATGGCTCGTGTACAAGGTTCGCAACCTATACTTACATAACCTTTATCATGCAACACATTGTATGGCACATGGTTTTCTTTTACATACTTTTTTACTTCCTCAAATGAGAAATGCAGAAGCGGATTGTATTTTATAATCTGACGCGATTCATCCAATTCAAAAAATGTCATTCCTTCTCGGTTCTGCGATTGCTCTGCACGAATGCCTGTAATCCAAAGTTCAACTCCATCTAATGCACGATTAAGCAGCTCTACTTTGCGAATAGTACAGCATTCTTTTCTATTATCAATTGAGTTGTAAAAGCTATAAGGCCCTTTTGCAGAAACCATTTTCTCAACCGCTTCATTTTGAGGAAAATATGTCTTGATGGGTTTCTTATAATTATCTAAAGTTTGACTATACACTTTATAGGTTTCCTTGAAAAGTCTACCTGTATCTAGAGTTACAACATCAATATTAATGTTGTTTTCAAATATCATATCAGTAATTACCTGATCTTCATATCCAAAGCTTGTGGTAAACACAATCTTTCCTTTAAACTTATCGGCAATAAAATTTAAAGCCTCAATTGAATCGAGGCTTTTCACTAGTTCATTTAGTTCGTTTACTTTCTTCTGCAACATTCCTATAATTCTTAATTTTATCGATATTTCTACAATTAATAAAAACTTTTATTCGTATTATCCTCGTCAATGTAAAATATAAATTTTAGCTAGCCCTATTAAGTATTAATCGCTGAATGGACCTAAGCGATCGGCGTCTGTTTCTTCTAATAATAACCATCATTCTACCCCACCTTAATTGAGCCCAAGCTCTTTCGTGAAAAAAATAGAGAATCATCTTAATGACTGACTCTGCAAGTGCAACTCCTGTTGCTTTTTGCGCTGCATTAGGATCAGAACCGAAAAAAAACATGGCTAATCCAAAAGTTGTAGCCGAAGCAATTATCCGCCAAGTAATGGTTTTTACAATACTCTTAATGGGTCTATCGCGAGAAACCTTAATTTTTCCATCAACTTCAATATTCTCAATTTCTTTTTGCATTGAAATACAGTCTTTTATACTCAATTATGGTATTCTTCAAAATTGCGAAACAAAAGTCTACATAAATATGAATGAAATCAATACGTTTTTGTAGGTATTTTAACTACCACATTATAACACCCTATTTCACATTTTTTTTCAAAAACACTTTAACTAGCTTAATTAATAAGGTTCTACTACCAATTTTGTGGGTAATCAATATTTTTAACAAATGTTCTCTCCTTATTTTTTCTTTTTCTTGATAAAAAGAAACAAATATCAACCGAAATTTACGAATTATGAAAATTTGATTCAGCTTAATTGTTTGACTATTCTATCTCATGGATGTGCAAACATTACACGCTCTTTCAACAGCATAACTATAAACATTTATCAAAATTCCACGCCATATTTCGGACTCCCACCGCACAAAACTATCAGTAACTACATGCATTATTCCATAATTAAAACACTTTTGTTTTATTTGCTGATTTTTTGAATCTACCCACTAAATTGGTGGGTGTACGACAAATTTCCCTTATTTTACCCCTAGATCCCCTAAAGGGGACTTCGAAAAATATTGGCTTTTGTTGTCTTCCTTTAGGGTCGGGATAGAATAACGAAAGCCAATATTTT